>JADIND010000013.1 GCA_017694215.1 Candidatus Scatousia excrementipullorum
GTTCCGCTCGGAACGCTTATGATTGACGGAGAATTATTTACAGGCCCTATTTATGACAGAGTCTCTATGGGAATTTTTGACAACGGATTTGATATGGCACGAGTTCAGATGAAAAGTTATTTAAAGGGCTCTGACATCACCGTGAAGGTAGATAATATGAATCAGCCGAGAATGTTATCAACTCATGTTTTAGCTTACTCAAAAGCCTGGGGAACGACCTCTCCTGCAACACCGAAATATGGTTATCAAATTGCGATTAAAGATAACAAAATTATAGCGTCCTCGACATCACCTTTGACAATTCCGGAAGGCGGTTACGTAATTTCAGGGCCTGCTAAATTACTCAAACCGTTATTAAATGAAAAAAAATTAGAATTTGTAATTTCAACAATACCTGACTGGAAAGGCGTAAATCATATTATAAGCGGAGGGCCTTATCTGGTTAAAAATTCCAAGGTCTTTGTTGATATGACGGCACAGAAACTCGGTGCCATAGGGGGAAAAAATCCGCGTACCGCAATAGGTTACACGAAAGACAACAATCTTATCCTGGTTGCTGTTGACGGCAGGGAAGGCAGTTCTGTAGGAATGACTTTAATGCAGCTTGCAGGTTTTATGAAATCTATCGGCTGCGTTAATGCAATGAACCTTGACGGCGGCGGTTCAACGGTTATGTATGTTGACGGAGCGGTTGTTAACAATCCACAGGTAAGAGGAGGTATTACTTTATCAAATGCACTGGTTCTTTCTAAAAAAGGTTAGTCAGAACAAGTTTCCCCTCTCCTTGCGGAGAGGGTGATCGATTTTTTACTCATATTATCAGCATCCGTACCGCCTTATTAACAGGCGGCTTTTTTTATCTCAAAAGCTGTTTTATATTATCAGAAACAAACGGAATATAACTGTACCTGCCAAGAATTGCTGTGAGAGTTAAATATATAAGCAAAGAATACACAAAAATCTGGACTATTGAATAATCAAATAACAACGGCATATTAAACCAGAATAAAATTTGTGCGATAAGTCTGTTTACAAATGGTACATAAGCAAACATATTTGCAATAATTCTTATTAAATAATCAAGTACGACATATGCCAGCGAAAGAAAAATTGATTGATAAATATGATACAAGGTAAATTTTCTCGGCTGAGATTTCGTAATCCATCCGAGAATAAGCCAGATAACACCAATAATTCCTGTTGTGGGGTAAGTCAGAGCCGCAACGATTCTTTCAATTACGTAGGGTTTTGCCTGCTCCTCTCTGTACATTTTTATGCCTCCAATTCTCCGCGGCGTTTTTTGTCTATATATTCATCCAGAATTTGATAATATATAAGCTTGTATTCATCATTATCAGGTTCAATTTGAATAGAGGCTCTATATGATGCTATCGCCTTTTCGATTTCATTATTCAAATAGTGAGCATTACCTAAAAGCATATATGTTTGGGCGTCATTTGTTGCAAAATGGAGAACCTTTTTGTATTCAGCCATTGCTTCTTCAATACGGTTAAGGTTTGTATATAAATTACCGAGAAGCTGATATGCATTAGGCTGTTTCGGAAATATTTCAATAGCTTTTTTATACATTTCGATTGCCATATCATTTTCCCCGAATTCTGATAATGAGATAGCATAACAAATATAAGCTCTGTAGTTATCGCCTTCCATGGTTAATGCTTTTTCATAATATTTGTATGCTTCTTCCCTGTTTTTCATCAGGGTATAAGTATTACCGATACAAATTGCAACAACTTTGTTATCAATATTTAATGCATAAACTCTCTTGTATAGGTCAAGTGCTGTTTCATAATCAAATAATTTAAAACAGACATTACCCATATCAACAAGAGCCGTAATATTTGTCGGGTCAAGAGAAAGTGCTTTTTCATAGTAAGCTTTTGATTCAATATATTCTTCGTTATCCTGATATAATAAAGCGATTGCATTGTATATTTCAGGATTCAAAGAATTTAAATCAATGGCTCTGTTATAGTAAAATAAAGCTTTAGAGAAATTTTTCCATTCAGCAAAAACATTACCTATATTATAATAAATAAGATAATTCTTAGGATTAATTTCAAGTGCCTTGTTGTAATAAGAAAGTGATTTTCTGAAATCTTTTTCATAAAACCACATTGTCCCCATACCGACAAGTGCTTTCACATCATCCGGTTTAATTGTAAGCAAACTTTCAAGAACAGACATAACCTTGTCATAATCCTGCTGCTCAAGATACAACTCGGATAATTGATGGTAAAGTTCCGTATTTTTCGGATCTTTAGCCATTTCCATAATTAATTCGTTAATCTGTTTGTTTAAATCTTTGTTTTCAGTATTTTCCATAACCTTATATTATCTCTTTCTTCATTACTTGTAAATTTATTGCAATATGTAAACAGAGCCTACTCTTGATTGCCGTAAGCAGAGTATTCTTTTGAAACTTCTTTCCACTCATCTTCCGGAATACTAAATGCATTATTCCAGAATTTTTCAATAGCATAAGTTTCACGTTCTTCTTTATGTAGAATATGAACCACAACATCTCCGTAATCCAGAAGATTCCATCTGTTTTTCAAATCATTTTCCACACGAACCGGCATACGATTAAAAAGTTTCTTTATCCTATCTTTAACCTCTTCCATAAGTGCCTTGACATGAGGTGTAGAATCACCTGTAACTATTACAAAGTAATCCGCAAGAGAAGATACATGGCTGATATTTAAAATTGCAATATTTTTTGCCAATTTATCATCCAGAACTCTTGCAATAATACATGCCAATTTATGTGAACTTAATTCTTCTGTCATTATTTACCTTTCATTTTATTAAATTATACCAGAAATTAAGCTTTTTGAGAATATTGTAACAAAAAGACCGACTCTGAATCAGAATCGGTCTTTAAAGTTTTATTTATTCATCTTATTTGATGTTAGAAAAAGTCCAAGCATCAAATGTAGGAGTTTCAGAAATTTTCATTTCCTTTTTATCCGTACCGGAAGTAGCATCATCATGTGCAATCGGTTTATACAATCTGTTGTAGTATTCGATTACCATTCTGTCAGAATTGAAGTAAGCTTCAGAAGTTCTGATAGCCTGTCTCATCAATCTTGCCCATTCTGTTTTGTTTTCATAGTAAGTTGGTATAATTCTATTTTCTATGATATTCATGATGCATTCATGATCTTTCCAGTGACGTTCTTCCCATGGCATTTCGTCATCAAGACCTTCATATTCGACAGTGTAACCGTTAATTCCGTCGAATGTACCTTCAACAGTCCAGCCGTCATAGATTGAAAGGTGTAAAGCACCGTTAGCATTAGCTGACATACCAGAAGTACCGGATGCTTCAAACGGTCTGAGAGGTGTATTTAACCATATATCAGAACCGCGTTTCAACATACCTGATAATTCAAGTTCATAGCCAGGTAATACAACGACATTTTTCAATGAATGAGAACGGTTCAACAATTTGTTAAACATTTCTTTACCCATAACATCGTCCGGATGGAATTTACCTGCAAAGATAATTTGAACCTTATTTTCATCAAGAAGTCTGTTAATTCTGTCTTTATCCATAAGGATTAACCATGCACGTTTATAATCTGCAAATCTTCTTGCCCAAGTGATAGTTAATACATCCGGGTCGAATCTTTTACCTGCAACATTTGCAACATGTTCAAAAAGTTCAACTTTCATTTCACGTTTAACTGCAAGAAGTTGTTCTGGGGTATGAGCATTTTTAATACGGTCATCCTGCCAATAGTGAAGATTTACAGCATTAGTAATTGCTCTGATAGGGCATCTTCCGTCAACCCATTCCCACATCTTGTTAGCAACAAGACCATGCAGCTGTGATACAGCATTTGCAATACGTGACATTCTCAATGCAGCAACAGTAAGTGAGAAGTTTTCACCGCCGAGATTAACAGCAGTTTCACGAGATGCACCTGCAAAGAAACCGCCTTCAAGAAGTGTGTCAACCCAGTGAACTTCATTACCTGCAGCAACAGGAGTGTGAGTTGTAAATACTGTATGTTTTTTAACTTCTTCAAGGTTGCCATTGTGTTGTCTTAATAATTCAAAGGCAGCAGGGAGTGCATGTCCTTCGTTCATATGTACAACATCAAATTTATAACCTACAGCCTGTAATATTCTTATACCGGCAATACCAAGAACAGTTTCCTGAGCAATTCTTATTTTTTCATTTCCGTCATAAAGTTTATGTGAAATACTTTTTGCCCAGTCGCTGTTTCCTTCAATATCGGTAGTTAATAAATAAACAGGACAAGCTCCGAATAATTCAGGTTCAACAAGATAAGCTTTTACTTTAACTTTTTCACCGAAAATATCAACTTCTGTTTGAACATTAATATCTTTGAGGAAGTCATAATATTTTCTGATATAAGCAACTTCAACCTGACCATCATGTGCTATACGCTGGTCATAGTAGCCGTATGACCATAACATGGTTACGCCAACCATAGGCATTTGTAAATACCCTGCAGAAAGCATATGCGAACCAGCTAAAAATCCTAACCCGCCTGAATAAGTTTTTAAAGACTGATCCAGAGCGATTTCCATTGAAAAATAAGCTACATTTGGTAATGACATATTTTACCCTTTCTTCTTAACTAAATACGTAATTTCATCACCCATAGCGGGGTCAACTAACAGCATACCACAAAAAATATATAGTCAATTATAATTATACGAATATTTTCATCTAATCCTAAAGAATTAGTCGTGTAGTGCTATTTGAGATTAACAAAACTTAACATACAGACAAATTTTTATCTTTAGATGTATTTATATTTTTGATAACTCCATTTATGTCGTATCCGGAAGAATACAAATAATGAATATAAATAATTTACAAACAATTAGCAAAAAACTTGTTTTCTTGCAAAACAAACAAAGTATTTTACAAACAAAACCAAATTGCTTCAGAGGTAAAAATATTACATTAACCTATGCAAAAAACGGAAAGAGCTTTGCTTTGCCTAGATTTATTTCAGAGGAAATGAGAGAAGCAAGAATAATGAACAAAGCGGCAATAGATGAAATAAAACAGCGTGCGGGTTTTATAAAACCGTATAAAGCGGAAAAAGAAGACTTAGTAAGGCTGGAGGATCAATCTTTTCCGAAAGTTTTATGGATGAATCCAAAAAACGGACAAAGATATTATTTATTAAAAACAGGAAAAACCGCAGATGGGAAAAATATTGTAAGAATTCTCAACGAAGACGGCAGCTTTATTAAAGAAGCCGTTTTAAAGAAAAAAAATATAATTCAGTTTGAATGGTACGATAAATACAAAATTTCTGATTTTAACAATTTAACCCACGCAGAAATAATGGAATTATTCATAAAACGCTACAATCCCTTTATTGAAGTAAAACAATGTTATCTAAAAAATCAAAAAGATAATAATATCAAAAACCTGCTAAAACAGATTGACGAAAACACGGCAGCCATTTCATGTGCATTTCAATTTTCCCACAACATATCTCCGACCAGCAAATTAAAAAAATTATACTATAAAATACTAAACAAACGGGTAAAAGTTAACACTGAGAATTTATACTCTGATTTATTAAATTTTAGAGAAACAAAAGATTTGAATTTTGAAGCAATACCGCCGCACATCAGAATTTTTGTTGCATCAGGGAATAACGGTAAAAATGCATATAATTCAATACTTGCATTAAAAAATATTGAAGGAGTCGGCAGTCTGGACTTAAAAGGCAAACTTGCACATTATTCAGCTTCTCGAAATTCATATTTTACCCAGCACTATGAACGCGGAGAATTTCCTGCTTTTCAGGTACCGGACGGTTTTATGCTGACAGACACCAATGTTATTGATATACCTTTAAAAAGCGATAAATTCAAAGAACTAAAAACTCTTCACGGAACATCAATATCAGTTTCAATCCGAGCCGCAAAAGCCGTTCTGAATCAGATGATGGATGGAATTTTATAATTAATTATTTATTTACTTTGTCAAGAATTTTAGTCAGGGCAATTTTAACGTGAGCATAATTTAAACCGCCCTGCATATACGCTACATAAGGTGAACGCATTGGCCCGTCTGCGGAAAGCTCAATGGTTGAACCTTCTATAAATGTACCGCCGGCCATAATCACTTGGTCTTCGTAGCCCGGAATGTATTCCGGAATAGGGGTTACATATCCGTTAACAGGAGATAAAGACTGGATTGTACGGCAGAATTGCTCTAACGGTTCAGGCGAACCGAATGTAATATTTTGAATAATATCTGTTCTTTTTTCGTAATATTTAGGTGTTGAATCAAAACCAATTTCATCAAACACTTTGGCCGCAAGAACTGCACCTTTGACGGCATCTGATACAACTGAAGGAGCCATAAACAATCCCTGAAAAATTAATCTGTGCTGATTAAACATAGCACCGCCTTCACTTCCGATACCGGGAGCGGTTAATCTGTTTGCGGATTTATCAACATATCTGGCTTTTCCTGCAATGTATCCGCCGGCTTCCACAATACCTCCTCCGGGATTTTTTATAAGTGAACCGGCAATAATATCTGCACCTACTTCAATCGGTTCTTTATCTTCTACAAATTCTCCGTAACAGTTGTCAACAAAGCATATACAGTTTGGATTTTTCTTTTTAACGATTTCGCAAATTTTGCCGATTGTATCAACTGTAAGGGATTTTCTTGTTGAATATCCCTTGGAACGCTGAATCAAAACCATTTTCACAGATTCATCCACAGCTTTTTCAATACCTTCAAGGTCAACATCATTATCTTTCAGCGGAACCTCATCATAGATTACACCGTGTGCAATCAGAGAGTCCTCTTTTGTGCCGTCATCTCCCATAGTTCCGATAACTTCCTGCATTGTATCATATGGAGCACCAACAACAGATAACAATTTGTCATTCGGGCGTAGATTTCCGAAAAGAACGCAGGCAAGAGTATGTGTTCCAGATGCGAAGTGTATTCTTGCGATTGCTTTTTCTGCTTTAAAAACATCGGCAAAAACTCTATCAAGAACTTCTCTTCCCATATCATCATGCCCGTAGCCCGAAACGGTGTAAAAATGTTCAGGGGCAACTTTATTTTCAATAAAGGCTTTTAACACTTTTTCCTGATTGTAATCTCTTATTTCATCAATAATTTCAAATTGTTCTTTCAAGTCTTTTTCGGCTTGTTTAATAATTTCTTTGCTATTCATATCATATCCCTCGGGAGTATTGTAACACGAATATTATTTTGTAGTAAAATGTATTTAAAGAAGAAAGGAGTAAAATATGTATCACGTTTACACTGAAAGGGACTATTCCGAATTTTCAAGAGCACTGCTCGGAGAATACACGGATTTAGAAGAAGCAAAAAATGCTGCTGAAAAAGCTATAAAAGAAGACCCTGAATTAAATTACATTATTATGGAAACAGACGGACACGTTAACAATTACGGAGAACTCATAACAACGGTAGTTGCGGAAAGCTAAAAACGCATAATATCTGTATAAAAACGGCTCTGCACACAACAGGGCTGTTTTTGTTAGAGATTATTTTCTTAAATTTGCAGCCCCTTTTAAATATATAAATTGCGGCACAAAATTTTCATCACAATTAAGGACAATAAGAACCCGCAAACACATTTTTAAAGCACCGGGAACCTCAAGCTCATGAAAACACATCATAGCAGTATTATTCCAGCCAAAATCAAGCCTTGCAAACTTTGCCGGAAATGCTGCATTTAAATCAGCGGTCAACGTAAAGATAACATGCGAAATACTTTCTTCTTTAATTGAATTTTTAGATATAAGCTCATCCAAAAGTTCTTTTAATGCAGCTCTTATTGCAGTTTCTGAATTTTCTTCGACTGTAACAGCCCCTCTTATACCTTTTGAAATCATAACACTCCGTTTTTTTCTTTCAATCCGTTGTACCAGTCACGGGCATTCATTTCTCCTTTACCTTCCGGTTTAATTCTTACAAGCTTAAGGGAGCCGTTACCGCAAGCAACTTTTAAACCGTCTTTTGAAATATCAAGAATTTCTCCGGGTTTTCCGCTGCCTTCACACACACAGGTCTGCATTACTTTTATAATCTTATTATTATGAAGGAAATAAGCAGAAGGGAATTTATAAATACCTCTTACGAGATTATGAATATCATTTGCGGAATTTGTCCAGTCAATAAGAGTTTCTTCCTTGGTAAGCTTATTTGCCATACAAACGCCATCTTCACACTGCGGCTGCGGAGTAATAGTTTTATCAACCAGACCGACAAGAGTTTTCTCAAGTAATACTGGAGAATCTTCACTAATTGTGTTGAACAAATCCTCACAATTTGTTGTATCTGAAATCGGAATAACTTTTTTAAGGCATACATCACCGCAATCAAGTCCGAGTTCCGTAATCATTGTACAAATACCTGTTTCTTTATCCCCGTTAATAATTGCACGCTGAATAGGATTTGCACCTCTGTACTTCGGAAGAAGCGAGGCATGCAAGTTAATTGTTTCATATTTCGGAATATCCAGAACCTCCTGAGAGAGAATCTGCCCGAATGCGAATGTAACAAAAAAATCAGGCTCTAATTTTTGCAATTCGGACTGAATTTCTGGTTCTTTTCGTATTGATTTCGGCTGAAATACAGGTAAATTATGCACAATAGCAAATTCTTTAATAGGAGATGCAGTCATTTTATGTCCACGCCCGGAAGGTTTATCCGGCTGGGTAACAACCGCAACAACTTCAATTTTATCCGAATTATAAAGATACTCAAGTGATTTTAATGCAATTTTCGGAGTTCCGAAAAAGACTACTTTAATCATTTTCCAGTTCTTCCTCCAAATCAGGCTCTACAAGCAGTCTATCTTCTTCAATAGGCGGAAGATGATGCTTTTGCAAAATATTATCTGTTTCAAAACGGTTAACACAGTGATCAATAAATAAAATTCCGTCAAGGTGGTCGTATTCATGCTGAATTGCACGTGCAAGAAGGCAACCGTCAGTTGCTTCAAGTACAAAAGGACGACCGTTAATATCAAGGGCTTTCACAGTAACATTTTTATATCTTCTTACTGCAGTATAAGCTTCCGGAAAACTTAAACAGCCCTCATCTTCTACAATAGCACCTGATTTTTTAATAATTTTCGGATTAATAAAAACAAGCGGTTTCATAGGGTTATCTTTTGTCGAAGCATCAATAACATAAACTCTCAAATTTACACCAATCTGCGGTGCCGCAAGTCCAACCCCGTTATTTGTATACAAAGTGTCAAACAAATCCTGAACAAGATCAGTAATTTTTCTTGAAACTTTATGAACTTCTTTAGAAGGTTCTCTCAAAGAAGGTTCGCCATACTTTACAACTTTTCTTATTGACATATCTAACCTCTGACTATCTGATAAAATTATACAATAACCTGATAAAATTATACAATAACCTGATAAATTTTGGCAATTATCTGAGATTCAAAAATTTATGAACCTGCGGTATAAGACGTACACGCTTATGCTTTGAATAAAATTTATCAAATAATTCTTGAGCGAAATCTGCAGACACACTCATTTTATCTCCAATCATCATTGGCTGCAGAATTATTTCAAAATCATGCTCTTTTGCGAGCTCAAGTGCAAAATTGATTTCATCATCAGTAATATTTTTATCAAAAACAATTTTTGCAAAAAGTTCTTTATCTGTTGAAAGAGCAAAAAAGCGGCTCAAATCGTCTTTACTAATCTCTATACCGGTTGCGGAAGGCAATTTTATATCTGCAGAAACCGTATCAATATACTTCAAAACTTTTAACAACTCTTGCGGCAGTGTAGCATTTGTTTCCAGATATATTTTAAACCCTTTTCTTTTGGCAAGCTGCAAAAAAACTTCCAAAAAATCTGCTGATAAAAGAGGTTCACCGCCGGTAAGTGATATAACATCAGGAACCGGAGCCGGCAAATTTTCTATTTCCGTCAAAAGTTCCTCCGGCGTAAATTCTTTAGATTTTGAAATTTCAAAATCCGTATCACAGTATCTGCATTTCAAATTGCAGCCGCAAAATCTGACAAAAACCTGCTGTTCCCCTACATGCGGCCCTTCCCCTTGAATAGATTTAAAAATTTCCCTTATTTTCACTTTCTTTTTAGTCATGAATAAAATTATCTCTTATATTACCATGTGACATCCGTTTCAACTTCTCATAAAGTTTAATTTCATCATCTGAGAGAGTTTTTGGAAGTTGAATTTCTACTGTAATAATCATATCACCAACACAATCAGTTGTCTTCATGCCTTCTCCTTTTAAACGGAATTTCTGCCCCGTACGGGTCATGGGAGGAACAGTCAGAATAACTTTCCCGTCAAAAACAGGAACGGTTATTTTCCCTCCCAGAACCGCTTCAAACGGGGTAAGCGGCATTCTGTAGAGAATATTATTACCGTCAATACTAATATTTGCATTTTGCTCCACTTTGACGGTCAAATACAAATTCCCCGCGACTCCTCCGTTAAAACCCGGATTTCCCTCATGCAATATTCTCAATTTCAAGCCGTTTTTGGTATTTGGCGGAATTTTAACAGTAATTTTTTTATACTGTTCAAATTCACCGCTTCCCTTGCATACACTGCACTTAGTACCGTTAATAAATCTTCTGCCGCTGCAATTCGGACAGGTTTCCTTGTGCAAAACATTTACAATTCTCTCGCAGCCACGCACTGAATCTGCCAGAGAAATCACAATTTCGGTTGAAATATCATCACCGTTTTTTGGATTGTTTTTAGCCGACTTTTCTTTTTTGCTCTTAGCAATCCCGTCAAAAATATTGTTTATTACATCTTTAAAGGGCTTACTGCCAGAATAGTCCTCATTACTTTTAAAATTTTGTTTTGAGTTATAATTTTTCTTTTTATATCTGTAACGCAATTCAGGTTCAACTTCATCAAATGCATGTTTTCGAAATTCTTCATTTGATTTGGATGAATAACGATAAGGTGTACCTGCAGATGCAGTGGATTTTTTATTTTCCCGGTTTAGAGATTGTTTTTTGAAAATATTATCATACTGCTGTCTTTTAAGACTATCAGAGAGAATTTCATATGCCTCTGATATATCTTTAAACTTCTGAACACTTTCGGGTGCCTTATTGACATCCGGATGGTATTTACGGGCAAGTTTTCTGTATGCACTTTTTATCTCAGAAAAAGTACTGTCCGCAGAAACTCCAAGTATTTCATAATAATTTTTACGAGCATTAACAACCATACCCCGTTATTAATGATAATTTATAAAAAATCAATACATACAAGATTAATTACAAATATCAGAACGGAACTTTTTGCCGCTAAAGTTTACTACATCAATATTCTCGTATAAAAGTTTACGGGCAGATGAAAGCGTTGCAGCTTCCTGCGTAACAACAAGAGTTCTGCCTTTATTTGTCAAACATTCCGAATACTCATTTTTCGACGTTGAAAAATGCGAAACAATAGTATTGTCATCCAGTATATCCAGACCGCTGATAATATTACCGTCATTTCTTGAGTACAAAACAGCGGAAACAGATGCTGTATGCTTTATTTTGATATATTCATAGTCATCAGCAAAAGAACCTACCGCACAAGCTTTAAATAAGACAAACAAATTTTCATCCAGCGAATTTAAAACTGCCTGGGCGGCATCATCTTTTAAAAATGTTGTAAAACCTGTTGTAACGAATTTATCATTATCCGAAAGAATACACTCTACACCCAGTATTCCAAGGTAAGGCGAACCTTTTTTCTCAAGAGCAGAAAGTATATTCCTTACATTTTCTGTTATACATTCCACAATCTCTGTTGAAACTTTGTAATCCGGCAAAAAGCAGCCCATTCCGCAGGTCAAAAGTCCGCCGTCACCGTCTTCAAGAAATTTGTAATCCGCAGTAACAGCAAGAGGCAATACATGATAACCGTCCGTTATAACATAAACCGTAAAATTATGTCCTTGGACAAATTCTTCAATTATGATTTTATTTTCATTATACAATGCCATATCTTCAATGCATCTTCGTGCAGTTTCAACAGTTGAACAGGCACATAATATTGTTGCATCATTTATGGTGTCAGAAGAAATTATAAGCGGCATCTGAGCCTTTGAAACATAGTCAAGAGCAATCGAAGCCTTTTCAAAAATTCCGAATCTTGGAGTCGGTACATGGTTTTTATACAAAAAACGTTTTGAATTAGCTCTGCTAAGTGCAAATTCTGCACTTTTTGCAGAAGGAGCAAATATATCCTGCGAATTTGCCTGAAAAGTTTCCACTATATCAGCAGCAATAGCTTTTTGTGAAATAGCAACAGTTAAATCAATTTCATTTTTTAATGCAAATATTAAAAGTTCATCAACAGCATCTTCTCTTATATCAACAACTTCCGCAAAAGTTTTCATGGCAGAATTTGTACCGGCAACAAAAACTTTTTCAACCTCATCATAAAGGGAAAACTTATATGCCACTGCATATGCTGCCGCCCCGGAACCAACTATCAAAACATTTTTCTTCTTAATTTTATCCATATGTTTATATTACCACAACATTTGAAACAATAAACATACGCAAAAAAGAGGATGAATATTAAGTAAATTTAATATTAAATATAATAGACAATGACAAAAATACTATTATCATTATAAATTTTATGTGTAGTAAATGAGGTTAATATTATGGCAGGCAGTTTAATGAGCATATTGCAGCAGGTTCTTGTACCACAACCGTTACAGACAACCGTACCGGTAAAAAGCACATCTTCAAACCCCTTCAGCAACAATCCGTTTGTAAATTACAACGGACATACGTATAACAGTGCGACATATGCTAAAAATAATCCTGTCAGAGGCGGCTATTTTGCAGGATATTACAATGGTAAGCAAAATATTGTAGGTCGAAGATTGTTCATTGAAGTGTAAATTTATAACAACTTTGTAATATATATTAATTAAGGTAAAAAGTTTATACTATAATTTTAACAGTTGGAATTATAGTATAAACTTTTAATTTATCAGAGAAATGAAAAGAGAGCGTAAGATGAAAAAAGCCCTAATTACAGGAGTAACAGGTCAAGATGGCTCATACCTGTCAGAATTTTTACTTGAAAAAGGATATGAAGTTCATGGTCTGCAAAGAAGGAGTTCAACATTTAATACAGACAGGATTAATCATTTGATTAACGGCAAAAGCGGGAAATTTTTCAAATTATACTACGGAGATTTGACAGACAGTTCAAACTTAATAAGAATTATCAGCGAAATCCAACCGGACGAAATTTACAACCTCGGAGCACAATCGCATGTAAAAGTGTCATTTGATTGTCCAGAATATACGGCAGAAGCAGACGGTTTAGGCACATTAAGGATTTTGGAAGCAATCAGAATTTTAAAACTTACTGAAAAAACTAAATTTTATCAAGCCTCAACATCGGAACTTTTCGGAAAAGTTCAAGCCGCACAGCAAAATGAAACAACTGTATTTTACCCGCGTTCTCCTTACGCATGTGCAAAACTCTATGCATACTGGATTAGCAGAAATTACAGAGAAGCTTATAATATATTTGCCTCAAACGGGATTCTGTTTAATCATGAATCACCACGCAGAGGCGAAACATTCGTTACCAGAAAAATAACCAGAGCCGCAGCAAGAATCAAATTAGGTCTTCAGGATAAATTATACCTTGGCAATCTTTCGGCAAAACGTGACTGGGGACATGCAAAAGACTATGTTGAGGGTATGTGGAAAATTCTGCAACAGAATGAGCCTGATGATTTTGTACTGGCAACCGGCGTAACTACAACTATAAGAGATTTTTGCAAAATTGCATTCCGCGAAGTAGGCATAGATCTTGAATTTATCAACTCCGGGAAAGAAGAAATCGGGGCTGACAAAACAACCGGACAAATTATTATTCAGGTAGATCCGGCTTATTTCAGACCTACGGAAGTTGATTTACTACTCGGAGATGCCGAAAAA
This sequence comes from Candidatus Scatousia excrementipullorum, assembly GCA_017694215.1. GTDB lineage: Bacteria > Cyanobacteriota > Vampirovibrionia > Gastranaerophilales > Gastranaerophilaceae > Scatousia > Scatousia excrementipullorum. The sequence goes on from JADIND010000013.1 coordinate 14,002, forward strand.
GCCAGAGAAAAACTCGGCTGGGTACCGAAATACGACGTTAATTCTCTTGCACGTGAAATGGTCAGAGAAGATTTAAAAGAAGCAGAAAAAGAAGCTTATCTGAAAAGTAAAGGATTTGAAATAAACATACCGCAAGAGGTATAATAATTTGAAATGAAAAAATTATTATACATAAGGCATGCTTTTCACAGTAAAACAAAATCAAACGATTTTCTGATAAATCTACTATCTGAAAATTATGAAATTGAAATTTTTAATTTCAATCCCGAAAAAGACAACAATGAAAAATTCAAAGAATTGAACGGTAAAGAGTTTGATACTATCATACTCTTCCAGATAATGCCTTCAATCAGAATGTTGAAAAGCACAATAAAATTTAAATCGGCGGCATTTTTTCCGATGTACGATGCTGTCAATTCACTAAAAAAGCCTATCTGGAATGAATACAGAGAATGCAATATTATAAACTTTTCAAAAACACTACACGAAAAATGTCTGGAAAAAGGTTTATCTTCCTATTATATTCAATATTTTCCAAAACCACAGGAAATATTAGATTCAGGAGATGAAAACTCAATATTTTTCTGGCAGAGAAGAGAAAATATTACAACACATACTCTTGAAAAACTTCTTGATGTTAATAAAATAAACAAACTTTATCTGCACAACGCACCTGACCCGAATAACAAATTTATTCAGCCTTCAAAAAAATGGAACAAAAAGCTTGAATGCTCAAACTGGTTTGAAACCAGAGATGAAATGTTGATATACATACAAAAATCGGCTCTATATTTTGCTCCTAGAGATGCTGAAGGCATCGGGATGAGTTTTCTTGATG
>JADIND010000132.1 GCA_017694215.1 Candidatus Scatousia excrementipullorum
CAATAATAAAAATAAGAGAGTAGGAATTTAATGATTGAGATTGCAAATACCGGAATAGAAGCAATTTTTTCAGGATTAATGGCAGCATTTTTTGCACAACTGATTAAATTTATAATATTTACAATTAAAAGCAAAAAAATTAATTTTAAAATATTCACAACGACAGGCGGAATGCCAAGTTCACATTCTGCAGGAGTTATGGGGCTTTCAACATCAGTCGGATTAATCAAAGGCTTTGATTCAATAGTATTTGCCATAGCTCTCGGTTATGCACTTATCACAATGTATGATGCTGCAGGAGTAAGACGTGCAGCCGGTAAAACTGCAGCATGCCTTAATCGTATGATGGAAGACTTTTACAAACACGATGTGCAGGCAATCGGCGGAAAGTTAAAAGAACTTCTGGGACATACTCCGCTTGAAGTCATTATGGGTGCAATTTTCGGCATATTATTTGCATATTGCTATCATATGTTCTTAATCTCATAATTGATACTTGCGTTTTTATATTATTCATGTAATAATTTTAGTGAAGAGGGTCTATAGATTAAGGAATCTATATCGGACGTTACCCTCTAACGGAAAGAAAGAGATACTCCAAAATCAATGGGTGTTGAGGAATTTAATTACAAATATATAAAAGACAGGGCATCAGCAGGAAGCTGGCGTCGCGGATATGAATACCACCTTAAAGATATGGTATTTGATACTTATCCTGAAAAAAACTTCTATATGGGAAAAGTTAAAGGAAACTTTCAGGATCATTACAATACTGATTTAATCTTTAAAAAGAATAAAGTTGAAGCTCGCTGTAATTGCCCGCTAAAAGAAGAATGGTGTAAACATGCCGTTGCTGTCGGTTTGAAAGCTATTGACGAACATGCTTATGAAGATTGGCTCGAGACAAAATTCGGGATGGAGTTTGATTTTCCTGACGAAAATACAGAATTGACAACAGAGCCAACCGGAAATTATATTTTCCACTTTAATCCAAAACGTAAAGCTAATTTCTTTTCAATTCTTGTTATGTCCAGAGAAACCGGCAAAGTTGTAAGACAAATTGAAAATATTTTAAGAGCATTAATTGAAGCTCAAAAACAAAATCCCGATTTTGAACTGAATAATTCCCAAAAAGTGGAAATAGCAATTTTTCAGCAGCTTTTGACAATATCAAGACAGGATAAAAAAGCAGGATGGTATGATATTCCTATCACTAAATTCGGTCCGATGTTTTCACTGCTTGCTAAAGCCGATGAAGTTCTGGACGAAAAGACAAAACAGAGATTAAAATTTACCGATGAAGAATGGAAACTGATTTTAAATGTTAATATCTCTCAGGGAGGAACCATTTTACTATCACTTGAATGGAAACGTCCGGATAAAGATGATGTTTATCCGCTTGAAGAAGTTCGATATTTTTCAAGACATCTGAAATGGGGACGATATAAAAATATAATATTCCCGACAAATGTTGCAATGCAAGTGGTTCCGCAGAACCTTTTGAAATCATCCTTCACTGATTTAAAAGATTCAGACGGCGGCAAGTTCATCTATGAAGAATTGCCAAAACTTCGCGAAGTTATGGAGGTAAATATTGATGAAAGCATTTCTAAATTAATGCTGGAAGAAAGACCTCCGTTAAATATTGTAACTCTCGGAATTGACTATGACCAATCTTTAAAAGCGTCTCTGGAATTTGAATATGACGGAGTTGTCGTTCCATATTCAAAATCAAGTGATAAATCACCTTATATTACTGTAAAAAAACAGGGTGAAGATTTAATTTATTGGATTAAAAGAAATTATAAACATGAACAGGAAGCCTATAACATGCTTCTGGCCTGCAAATTTGTCCCGATGCAGACAAATAACCTCGCTCTTGAGAAAGAAAATGCCATTGATTTTTATAACTATTATATTAAACAGGCAGGTGAAGGCTGGAAATTCGTTGAAAAAGATGATATGAACTTTTTCAAACTTATGGATGAACCGTTCAGGATGTGTGCAAAAATTGACTTTTCGGAAGATTCACACGACAGTTTTGAAATCCAGCTATACGGTCAGGTGGGCGATGAAATCATTAATTTTGATGATGTTTATGATACTATTCAGAGCGGGGAAAAATACAGCCGTATAAGAAGTTTGGGATTCGTTGAATTTCCTGCTCAAAACATTTACGCAATGATGAGAGCGTTCAACTCGTTTGATGTTTACAGAAACGATGAAAATAAATTTACTGTAAAAACTTACCGTGCAGGTTTAATTAACGAACTTAAAAATTTAGATGTTGAACTTGTTCTCAGCGAAAGATTTGAAAAATTCTGGGAGCAAATGTCAACGTTTTCTACCCATGACGGACTGGAACTCCCGAAAACAGCAACTGCAGAATTTCGTGAATATCAGCTTAAGGGTTTTGGCTGGCTGTGGTTTATGTATAAATACGGACTCAACGGAATCCTTGCGGATGATATGGGACTCGGTAAAACACTGCAGGCATTAACTGTTCTGCAAAAAGCAAAAGAAGTGGACGGCCCTATGCCGACACTTGTAATCTGCCCGACTACCGTTGTCTTTAACTGGGAATCCGAAATTCAAAAATTTGCACCGGAATTAAGCTGTCTTAAATTATCCGGAGTTGACAGGAAATCACTTTTTAAAGAAATTCCGAATTATGATGTAGTTATTACAAGCTATGCTCTTATTCGCCGTGATATCAAACATTTCAAAGACATTAATTTCAGATACGTAATTCTGGATGAATCACAGAATATTAAAAATGCAATGTCACAGACTGCACAGGCTGTAAAACAGCTACAGGCAACCCACAAACTGGCACTTTCCGGGACACCTATCGAAAACAAGCTGGAAGAACTATGGTCTGTATTTGATTTTCTAATGCCGGGATTTTTGCTGAGTGCTGCGGAATTTAATGCAAGATATGTTAATCCGATTATGGAAAGACAGGATAAAACAGTTGAAAAACGATTAAAGTTACAGATTTATCCGTTTATCTTACGACGTATGAAACGAGATGTAGCAAAAGACTTACCTGATAAGGTTGAAAACATTGCATACTGTGAATTAACAGATGAACAAAAAGACTTCTACTTACAGGTACTTGACAGTACAAAAGAAGAACTGTTCAAAAGTATTGAACAAAACGGACTTGAAAAGAGCAGACTTTCAATATTCTCAGCACTTCTCAGACTACGCCAGATTTGCTGTCACCCGAGACTCTACGACAAAGAAAATGTTAAACATGTTATGTCGTCAGGCAAGTTTGAAAAACTCAAAGTTATGCTGGAAGAAATTATCTCGGAAGGTCACAGAGTTCTTTTATTCAGCCAGTTTGTCAATATGCTTGATATAGTAAAAGGCTGGCTTGAACGTGAAGGCATTGAATATGAATACCTTACAGGTAAAACAAAAGACCGTCAGGCTGCAGTTGAACACTTTAACAACAGCAATATTCCGATATTCTTAATCAGTTTGAAAGCCGGCGGTACGGGGTTGAACTTAACCGGAGCAGATTACGTAATCCATTACGACCCGTGGTGGAACCCTGCAGTTGAAGATCAGGCAACCGATAGAGCCTACCGTATCGGTCAGACAAAGAAAGTATTTGTTTACAGACTTATTACGAAAAATACGGTTGAAGAAAAAATTCAAAAACTCAAAACAGTTAAACGCAACCTTGTTGACAGCGTAATTTCTATCGACAGAAACATCGTAAAATCACTCACAATGGATGATATCAGAGAAATCTTCTCGGCAGATTAAAACGTCAACATCCATTAGAGCGTAATTTTATGGCAAATTCTTAAAAAAATCACTTTCAAGTAAAGCCCTTGCTGTACAGCCGCCACCGTTTGTCCACTCTGTTGAAGATTTATTACACGGCATATCTCCCCAGCCAATATTGCGGTTAAGCCCTGCCGGATATAAACGATTGCCGTTTATGATAAACATAAATAAATCCTGTCCGAATCTGTTTGGACCTTTCCGATACCCGTTTACGTCAATACTAACATTCAATGGACACGCTCCGATTGTATTAATCATAACGAGCATTCCATCACTCAAAATAAATTGCCCGTCATCAAAACATTCCATATTTACGTAGTTTGTACCATTAAAATTCTTATAATTTTTAGAAACATCCGCAGGATAATTCGGCATACAAGAAGAATTACTGGTTTCTTGCCCGTATGTCCCGCAGTCCTCAATTACCTGCATATAC
>JADIND010000133.1 GCA_017694215.1 Candidatus Scatousia excrementipullorum
CATCTGCAGCGGATCTGATGATTTTGCACCAAGGTCAAATGCCGTGTTCGGGCAGGTTGGTGAAATCAGAATATCAACTTTTTTGAAAGCTTCCGCAAAATCCTGAGCAACCAGAGCTCTCATCTGCTGGGCTTTTTTATAGTAAGCATCATAGTAGCCGGATGATAATGCGTAAGTTCCGAGCATTATACGACGTTTAACTTCAGGACCAAAACCTTCTGCTCTTGTTTTTGTATACATTTCCATAAGATTTTTAGCTTCCGGAGTACGATAACCGTATCTTACGCCGTCAAATCTTGCAAGGTTGGAAGAACATTCCGCAGTTGCAAGGATATAGTAAATACCGATTGAATATTTTAATTTTGGCAATGAAATTTCCACAATTTCAGCACCTAACTTTTTGTAATCATCAATAGCTTTTTCCATTGCTTTTTGAACATCTTCCGACAAACCTTCACTCATTAATTCTTTAATAACGCCTACCTTTAAGCCTTTAATATCATCATTAAGATGTGCCGCATAATGTTCCACAGGCAGATTCAATGAAGTCGAATCATGAGGGTCGTGGCCGGAAATAACTTCAAGAAGATTTGCTGCATCTTCAACAGTTCTGGCAAAAGGACCGATTTGATCTAGAGAAGAAGCAAATGCAATTAAGCCGTAACGTGAAACTCTTCCGTAAGTAGGCTTCATTCCGACAATACCGCAAAAAGATGCCGGAAGACGAATGGAACCGCCGGTATCAGAACCAAGTGCAAGAGTTGCCTCGCATGAAGAAACGCTTGCGGCAGAACCACCGGAAGAGCCCCCAGGAACTTTATTCAAATTCCACGGGTTATGAACTTTTTTGAATGCCGAGTTTTCGTTTGAAGAACCCATTGCAAATTCATCAAGATTAGCTTTTCCTACAATCGGAATCAAATTTCCGAGTAATTTTTCGGTAACTGTTGCATTGAACGGGGAAACAAAGTTTTCAAGAATTTTAGAAGAGGCTGTTGTTTTTGAACCTTTCAAATTCATATTATCTTTCAATGCGAGCGGAACCCCTGCAAGCAGCGGTAACTCTTCACCTTTTGCAATTTTTTCGTCAACTTTTTTGGCTGTATTCAGAGCAATGTCTTTTGTTAGAGAATTAAAAGCACCTAATTTCCCGTCAAGTTCTTCTATTCTGTCAAATGCCGCATTTGTAAGTTCTACTGCGGAAATTTCTTTATTTTTTAAGGCTTTGCTCTGTTCGGCAGCCGATTTTTTCAAAAGCTCGTTCATAATTTCTCCTTAGCTATTTCTATAGCATAAATTCTAGAATAAACATACACTTATGGCAAGTACGAAGAAAAGTTCTAAATAGTCTAAAAATATGATAAAAAAAAGAAATTTTGTTAATAAAATAATAGTATGTATGATTTTGAACCTGAAATTGAGGATAAAGAATTAAAAAAAGTCGGGCTGGAATTGATGTTTATGACGCCTGAAAAATGCTCAAGCGAAAAAGGCATTACAGCCGTTGAACTAGCTAAGCTCGTTGATTTGCCTCTGGAAACGGTTAAGAAAAAACTTATTATATTAAGAGATGAAGGAATTGTGCGGGTCATAGGGATTAATCCGAAATATTGGAAGTTTGATAATTATAATTTTCAGAGAATGGATGAAGATAACGAAATTTTTAAACTTTTATGCAGTTTTGATGATGTTGATTTTGACAGATATTTTCAATACTAATATAATAAAAATATGATTACAAAATCAGAAATTGATAAACTTGTTAAAGACTTTGAGACAGAAGAATTTATAAAAGACGATCCGGTTAGATTTCCTAACAGATTTAAGGATAAAAAAGATATAGAGATTGCAGGATTTATTGCATCGCTTGTAGCATACGGAAGGCGTGATATTTTTACCAAAAAACTGGATACTCTTTTTAATATTGCACAGAATGAACCGCTTAATTTTATTCTAAATTTTGAACCGCAAATAATTGGGGATTTTAATTACAGGTTTGGAAAACCGCAGGATTTTGCCGAAATATTTTTGATTATGAAAGAGCTTTACGCAAAAGACGGCGGGCTTGAAGAATTATTTAAGTACGGCTATAATCAGCAGAAAACGGCCGAATCTTCAGGCAATAATAAGAACAACGGAACTTCTTTAATGTTTCAGACGGTGTCGGATTATTTTTACGCACGAGTAAAAAATGAAATCGGACAGGGGTTTTATTTTATGCTGCCTGATCCTAAAAAGGGTGGGGCAATGAAGAGAATGAGTATGTTTTTACGCTGGATGGTTCGAAAAGGACCTGTAGATTTCGGCATCTGGAACTTTATGCCGGCATCCGAGCTTTATATCCCGCTTGATGTTCATGTTGCGAGAATTTCCCGTGAAATGGGACTTTTAACCAGAAACGCCAATGATTTTAAGGCGGTTATTGAATTAACTGAAAACCTGAAAAAATTTGACCCGCAAGATCCTGTAAAATATGATTTTGCAATGTTCGGCTACGGCGTCAATGAGTAAATTTCAGGTTGATGTCTGTTTTGTTTTTGTATTGATTTGTGAACTGTAAATAAAACTTTACGATAGCTCAAATCTGTTAATAATGCTTATTTGAACATGTTTGCATGAACAAAAATTTGCAAGTCATGGCAATTTTGCCGTTAGTAAATACTTTATATATACAAAGTAAGCAATGTGTGCTTAAAAAGTATAGACAAGAAAGGAGATAATATGAGTATTGAGTTTAACGGCGACATTAAATTTAACAAGGCCGATGCCGTATTGAATTTGAAAAAGAAAGATGACAGTGCAGGTTCTAACCTTACACAAATCGGTGATTTGTTGGGGGCAAAAGGTAATCAAAATACTGCTGAAATAGTAAAAGAAATTAATCTAACGGATATTCTGAGTGCCGGAGGATTTCCAAAAAAATTGGAACGCACACCGGAACAAAAAGAAGCTCTTGCAGAACTGAACAAAAAAGTTTCATCAACGGGCATTTCTTATGGTGAAGCTACCGCTAAAATTGATGAAATCCGGGAGAAATACAATGATGATAAATACTTTAAAGAAGTAACAATACGGGATAATCAGCCTAAAAATTTTGATAAATATATGGATATTGAATACTTACCTATAAAGCAAAAAGTCTTTGACGAATCAAAACTGCCGGAACCTGCAAGAACTGAATACAGAGAAGCTATGGCAGCAAAAGAAGAAATTGAAAACAATAATGCCGCACTTGCAAAAAAAGCCGCAATTTATCCTTCCGGTCATACAAAACCGCCTGTCGCAGGAAGAGATGCTGATGAAGTATTGGCTGCAGTAGTCGGCGAATCAGGGCTCAAACCTGAAGAACCTACCGAAAAGCAAAAAGCCGCAAGAGCAAAACTTGATGAAAAACAGTCTTCAACAGGTGTGAAATATAAAGATGCAAAAGCCGTAATTGCCCAATTAACGGAAAAATATAAAGATTCATGCCGTTCTGAATTTGAATCCAAACAACCTACCGGAATATTAATTTATATAATGCCTTACGAAGCATTTGACCCGTATAAAATCCCTGAACCGGATAAGACAGCTTACTTTGATGCACTGGCAGTGATAACAGAAATCGAACAGCAGAATTCCGCATTATTACAACAGGCCGGTCTTTCAATGACTCCGCAGCCAAATCAAAATTATGCAGGAAAACATTTTGAACTGTATTAGAAATTCTTATAAATTAATTACTTAAATTTATTCCAAACAGCCTGAAAACAGATTGTAATTTAAATTTTGTTTTTCAGGCTGTTTATTTATAAGGCATGAAGCTAAACGCCTCATGCCTTTCTCAACCGGATATAATCGGCTTTTTTCCGGCTATTCATACCCCGCCGCTCATTAACCGTGAACCAAAGGCCGATTTCGTTCACCACCGCATCACTTTCGGATTTCCCCGATCATATCCCGGGTGGATTCGGCTTTAAGGTACGAATTCTGTTAAAATTTGCTTTACATTTTTATTTTAACAATTCTCTGCGTCATTTCATTATACTTTTTCCCTATTTTTCACCGGACAGAATATACCCTTTCGTTTAATAGTAATATTTTCAATATTTTCTCATAATACTTAGAAAAAGGAGAGTGCTATGACCCTGAACATGCTTGTCTTTGAATACAGAGAAGTTGAAAAAAATTTCTTCGGAACAAACAAATTTGATAATTTTAATATAAAATTCTATACTGATACCCTGACACCGGAAACAGTGGAAAACTTTCCGGAAGATATTCTTGAAAATACAAATGTTATCAGTGTTTTTATAAACTCCGTAATTAATGAAAAAGTTATTAATGCATTTAAAAACCTGAGAATTATTTCGACCCGCTCCACCGGATACGATCACATAGATTTAAATGCATGCCAGAATAAAAATATAGCAGTCATAAATGTGGAAAATTACGGTGAAACGTCGGTGGCACAATATACGTTCGGATTGATAATAATGCTTGTGAGGAAAATTTATGCTGCAGCTATTTCAGTAAAAAACTGTGAAAATACAAATATGAATTTTAACGGACGTGATATATCAAAGTTAACAATCGGAGTCATAGGAACCGGAGCAATAGGAGCAGCTGTGTGCAGGCTTGCAAAATGCTTCGGTATGAATATTCTGGCAAGCGACATAAATCCGAAACGGGAGCTGGAAGAACTTTCAGGATTTAAATATGTTAATTTGGAAGAACTTTTAAAGAAGTCAGATATTGTGACAATACACGTCCCGTATACCGGTCATAATTACCATATGATTTCACAAAATCAATTTGAACTGATGAAAGAATCCGCCTGCATAATTAATACCTCAAGAGGTGAATTAATAAATTTGCAGGCACTTTATGACAGAATTAAAAACGGAAAACTGGCGGGTGCTGCACTCGATGTTTTGATGTGCGAAAGTATTAGTTTCAACTGTAAAAAATTTGCAGAAAATATAAATCAGGAATCTCTCAAATGCTACAACGAGGTAAAAACCGTAGAAAAACTTAACAAATATCATAATGTTATAATCACACCGCACATCGCATATGATACCCTGGATTCAGTAAACTATATTCTTGAAGTTACAATGCGGTCGATAAAAGAAGTCCTTTACGGAGGAAAGGCATCCGGAATTATTTAAGGCTTTTTCATAATTTGTACACTTATAAT
>JADIND010000134.1 GCA_017694215.1 Candidatus Scatousia excrementipullorum
GAATTATACAATCCGGATTGGATAAAATAAAAAAGGATTTGAAACGACAGGGAATTATTTAGGGATGAAAACTATATTTGAAAAAAGTAATAACTCGGGGATGTGTTTAATTGATGAAAAAGAAAATTTAAATTTTCTTGACGCTAGATTCCTCCGTGAGAATGCGTGCGGGCTTCCTCAGATTGGAGAACTTGAAGTATTGAGGCATTACAAGGAACTTTCGGATAGAAATTTCTGTATAGAAAAAGGTTTTTATCCTCTCGGCTCCTGTACTATGAAGTATAATCCAAAGGTAAATGAATTGCTGGCTTCGCTTGAAGGTTTTGCAAATCTTCATCCGCTATCTTCTGATGAAGATTCTCAAGGGGCCCTAAAACTTATGTTTTTGTTGCAGGAGGCTTTGAAAAAAATAACAGGAATGGAGGCGGTTTCACTTCAGCCTGCAGCTGGTGCTCATGGTGAACTTACCGGTATGATGGTTATTAAAAAATATTTTGAAGTGAAAGGTGAAACAAGAAAAAAAGTTATTATTCCTGATTCCGCTCACGGTACTAATCCTGCAAGTGCTCATATGTGCGGATTTGAAATAGTTCCGGTTAAATCTGATGAAAAAGGTCAGGTTGATATTGAAGCCTTAAAAGAGGTTCTTGGCACTGATGTTGCCGCAATTATGATGACAAACCCTAATACTCTGGGAATATTTGAAGAAAATGTTCTTGAAATATCAAAGTTAATGCATGATAACGGTTCCATTTTATATTATGACGGTGCTAATTTTAATGCAATTATGGGCTATACAAATCCAAAACTCATGGGGTTTGATGTGGTTCATTTAAATCTGCATAAAACATTCGCAACTCCGCATGGCGGCGGCGGACCGGGTGCTGGACCCGTTTGTGTCGTTGAAGCTTTAAAAGATTATCTGCCGGTTCCTGTTATTGATTTTGACGGTGAAAAGTATTTCAGAAATTATAATCTTGAACATTCTATAGGGCAGGTAAGAAGTTTTTACGGAAATTTCGGTGTATTGGTCAGAGCTTATGCTTATATTCTTATGATGGGAAATAATCTTAGAAATGCAACGGAAGATGCAGTTTTAAACGCTAATTATATAAAAGAAAAACTTAAGAAATATTATGATTTGCCGTATGATGAGCCTTGCATGCATGAATTTGTTTTGTCAGGTGAAAGACAAAAACACAATTCTGGAGTTTCGACTTTGAATATTGCAAAAAGATTAATGGATTTTGATGTTCATCCGCCGACGGTCTATTTTCCGTTGATTGTACATGAAGCAATTATGGTTGAGCCGACGGAATCAGAAACTAAAGCTAAGCTTGATGAATTTATTGATGCTATGATAAAAATATCAAAAGAGGCGGAAGTTGAACCGGAAAAAGTTCTTTCAGCTCCGCACAAAACACCGGTTTTACGGGTTGATGAAACACTTGCTGCACGCAAACCGGATTTGAAGTTTATTGATAACTATTAAACATAAGAGAAAATACTATGGGAAAAGAAGATAAGAAAAAAATAAAAGTTGCGTTTCCGCATATGGGAAATATCTGGATAGCCTGGGCGGCTGCTTTGAGAAAAGTAGGAGTAGAGCCTTTTATACCGCCTTATACAAGCAAAAAAACACTCTCACTAGGAACTAAAAATTCCCCTGAAGCCATATGTCTGCCGTATAAATTAATTCTCGGTAATTTTGTTGAAGCTATTGAGGGCGGTGCCGATTATGTTGCGATGATTGCATCTCCGGGCTGCTGCAGACTCGGTGAATACGGAGCATGTATAAATAATGCACTTGCTGATATGGGTTACAAAACAAATTATATTGAATTGACACTTTATGACGGTATCAAGGGGTTGTTTGACTTTTTGAAAAAAGTCAGCGGTAAAAATGACCCTATTCTGTTTACAAGAGCGATTCTTCTTGCTATCAGAAAAGTCTTTTTGATTGATGATTTGGACAGAAAGCTCTCTTATTACAGAGCAAGGGAAATCCATCAGGGTGACGCAGAAAAACATTATCATAAATGTCTTAGAATTATTGATGCCGCTATGAATACAAGAGAAATGAACAAAGCTAAAAAGCTTGTATTTGAAGAAATGGCAAAGACTGAAATTGATAAAAATAAAGAAGTCTTATATGTTGATATAACAGGGGAAATCTATCTTGTCTGCGACAGATTTTCAAATCAGGATATTGTAAAAGAACTTGGCAAAATGGGTGTTGAAACAAGAAAAAGCCTTACTGTCAGCGGTTTCTTAAAGGATGCTATAATACCTAAAATTTTCAGAAAAGGTGAAACCCATCTTCAACGTGCTGACAGAATGGCAAAACCTTATTTAATGAGAGATATTGGCGGAGATGCTCTGGAATGTGTTTCAGATGTCGCTTATGCAAACGAAAGAGGGATTGACGGAATTATCCATATCAGTCCGTTTACCTGCATGCCGGAAATTATGTCACAGAATATTTTTCCTGCAATGAGAGAAAATTGTGATATACCTATTCTTCCGTTAATTATGGATGAACAAACAGGTAAAGCTGGATATCTTACCCGTCTTGAGGCTTTCGTAGATTTGATGAGAAGAAGAAAAAGAAAACTTGCGGTTGAATCAAAAAAACAGGCTGATGCTGTTAAGTAATGTGTTGGTTTAATTAATTAATAACAGAGGTAATATAAAATTATGTTTAAATTATTTAAAAATGCGTTTAGATTAACTAATGAAGGAATACTGCTTGCAATACCTCTGATATTATTCTTGTGGCTGATGACCATATACCTTACATTTGCAGGAAGTGTTGTAGATACGCTTCCGGAGGCTTTGTCCGCTCTTGTTACTCTTTTGTGTATGGTAGGAGCTTTTTTTGCAGGCTGGTTTTATATAGTGAAAAAGACTCTTAAAATTGCAAAAACCGAATACGTAATGGATGAAGATAGAGCAAAAGCTTTGTTGTCTTTGATGAAGCAGATTCCTGCCGGAATAGGAAAATATTTTGTTACTTTTTTAGGAATGTCTTTATTTGCATTGTTAATTTTTGCTTTATATGGAGCTCTTGTTTATAAATTCGGGCTTCACTTTATTGGCAGTATTGACTTTACTCCTGCACAAATCAAAGGTGCTATGGCATCACCTCAGGATATGAAAGCTTTTCTTGATTCTCTGACCCCTGAGCAAATTTATGCCCTTGGCAGCTGGAATTTGCTTTTTATGGCTGCAACATCTTTACTTTCATTCCTTTTGATGTTATGGATTCCGGAAATTATTTACCAAACCCAGAACCCTGTCATTGCATTATTTAAATCTCTGAAAAAGTTATTTGTAAAATTCCCAAAAGCTCTGTTGCTCTTTGTTTATATTACGTTTTTAAATATTGTTATTTCCTTTGCAAATACGTTTGCGGTTCTTCATCCTATTATTTATATGATATTAATGACAATATATTTCTATTTTCTTGTTTATGTTGTTGTTTTAATATTTTACTATTACGATACGGAATTTAATGATGTCGAAGAGTAAAGTTATTGCGATAGTCGGAGCAACAGCGAGCGGAAAGAGTGCATATGCGGTTGAACTTGCTAAAAAAATCGACGGGGAAATTATTTCCGCTGATTCCAGGCTTGTGTATAAAGGATTTAATGTGGCGTGTGCAAAACCTTCTTTAGAAGAGCGTGGTGGAATCCCTCATTTTATGATGGATATTGTTGAACCGGAATTTGACTATTCGGCCGGTTTATATGTAAAAGATGCTAAAAAATGCATTAATGATATTATTTCAAGGGGGAAGATTCCGATTATTGCCGGAGGAACCGGACTTTATTTCAGAGTTTTGCTTGAAAATTATGATTTACCGCAGGTGGAGCCTGATTATGAGTACAGAAAAGAGCTGAATAAACTTGAAAAAGAGGAATTATATTCGCTTTTAGAGGAGAAAGATTCTGTTTGTGCTGCAAAAATAGATAAAAACGACAAGAAAAAAATTATAAGAGCCTTGGAAGTTTGTTATGTTTCCGGACATCCAATGAGTGAATTGCAAGGAATAAAGGAGCCTGAGTTTGAAGTTGAATGGATAGGTCGAAATTTCCAGAGGAATATTTTATATGACAGAATTAACAAACGTGTTGATATGATGTTTGAAAATGGTATTGTTGATGAAACAAAATATTTGCTTGAAAAACACGGGCGAATACCCAATATAATTTACACTATCGGTTATCAGGAAGTTGTAGAATTTCTTGACGGCAGATTAACTCTTGAACAGGCAAAAGATAAATTAAAACAAAATACGAGAAATTATGCCAAAAGACAGCTTACCTGGTTTAGAAAGAATCCTGAAATAAAGTGGAATGTATATCCTGATAAGCTGAAAAAATAACGGTATTAGCTCTTTAGAGGGATTTGTTTCAGGTTTTTATGTTCGTGTTAATATAATAACAAATATTTTATTGTGAGGGATATGTTTATGAATAAAAAAATATTGAAAAAAGTAGGTATTATTGCAGGTTCGGTTATTGCAAGCATATATATATTGTTTTTGGTTGTGCCTTTCTTTTTAAACGGTATAGCTGCATCTTGCGGTCATTTTATTACAAGTACGGTTAAGGATGCAACAGGTTTTGTCGTGAAATTTGAAAATATCAGATTTATTACGACACCTAAATTGACAGCAGGCGTAAAAATAGGACATTTTACAACTGCACTTCCCGATGGTGATATTGTTCTTTCTCTTGATAATGCTTATGGCAAGATTTCACTTTTACCATTGTTAATAAAAAGGATTGAACTTGATGCTGTTGGTGCTGATAATATCTCAGCTGTCTTAAAAGTAAAAAAAGACGGCAAATTCTTATTGGAAGATTATCTCCCGCAAGATGAAGATATGCAGAATACTAATTCTGATGAAACACAGGCACCAATGACGGAATTGCCTCTGGGGTTAAAATTATCAAATCATTTGCCGAATATTCATGTAAAATCTTATAAACTGGCTTTTAACGACATTCCAACTAAGAAAGATTATTATGTCCAGGGTAGTGATTTTAATGTAAGTGATTTTATAATTAATAAAAAAGTTAAATTTTCTACTGTAGGGAAAGTCGTTTTGGATGACAGAATTCCGTTTAATTACAATTTAAAAGTATTAAATACCATCATGCCGGATGTTGACTTAAATGAATTAATTTTTGCCCCTGCTGCGGCAGAGAAAAAAGAGGCGTCAGCTGCTGTTAATATAAATGTTATAGACATATTTAAAATGATTAATAAAAATTTGATAACTGCAGATGTTAGTGCTGATATTAAATCTTATGGTGCACTTGATGATATCAATATAGATGGAGTTGTAAATGTCGATAATATATCTGTAGCAAAAGATAATGAACCTTTGCCTGCAGGACATATAGCATTTACACATAAGGGTAAGAATATTGATATAGATTCTGCTTTTTATACTGATAGTGATGAAACAACATCATTTACCGGTAAAATAAAAACAGGCAAAAATCCAAAACTGGATATCTCTTGTAAATCTAATGCATCTTTTAACAATGTGTTCAGAGTATTTGACAGTATAGCAAAATCCGTCAATTATAATGAACTTGATACGCTAAGTGCAACAGGTGGAATTGATGCGGATTTTAATATTAAAGCTGATAAAAAAGCAATTCATTCAAACGGATATTTAAAAATACCGTCAGCATCAATTAAATACGGTTTGTATAATATCTTAATTGATAAGATTTTTGCAAATATTGATTTTTCAAATGATATGGTAAACATAAAGGATTTTAAGTTTACCGTAATGAATCAGCCGTTGAATGCATACGGGACAATTCAAAATGATACGACATCGGATTTGCATTTGACTGCTGATAAACTGCCTATAAAAGGTCTGCTTGTGGCTGCGGGGCAGCTATCTTTATTAAAGGAGAATAATATTAAAAGCGGTGAGCTTTCCCTTGACGCTGCAGTGAGCGGTACCTTTAAAAAATTAGTACCTGTTGTCGATTTGTTTGTGGATAACATTAATATATTAAATATTCCGTCTGATACAACAGTTAAGCTTGCAAATTCTAAATTTAACCTTTCCTCTTCAGCTGATTCTTACAAAGGAATTCTTGATGTAGATTCTGTTCAAATTTTGAATCCTATTGCTGATTTTTCATTGCCTGCGGCAAAAGTAACTATTGACGGCAATGATATTGTAATTGATGATTCTTATATAATGTTTGACAATTCCCGTATTGATTTGTCCGGTAAAATTGAGGATTATACAGATAAAAATCTTGCAATTAATCTTGCGGCAATCGGAAATTTGGTTGCGTCGGATTTAAAATCACTTGTTCCGCCGGAATTCCGTTCTTATATTACAGCATCAGGCAAGCTGCCTGTTTATATGAATGTTACGGGAAATGCCAAAACCCAGCTTGTTAAGGCACAGATACTTGCAACTCCGTCTAATTATTTAATTTTAGTTAAAATATCAGCTCTTAACGGTAAAAATACTCTGGTTAATACTAATATACATATAAAGGATAATTCGCTGGAATTTACAGATACCGGTATATTTACAACATCTGCGGCAAGTCTGCCTGCTTCTCAGATGTCTGAGCCGCTTGTTTCTTTATCGGGTTCGGTTGATGATTTAACGTCAAATCAAATTTTGAACAGTATTAAACTGGATATTCCTGCAGATTTATCGTTGGAAATTCCGGGATTTAAAAATTCAAAAGCAATTCTTTCGGGATACTTAAATTTGAATGGTTCGCTTTTCAATCCATCAATTAAAGCTAAAATATCCGCACCTGATGTGCAAATCCCTCAAATAAAAACTACTTTGAGTAATATTACAGTTAATATGAATTCAAAATCAATAAACGTTAATACTCCAAAGATTGTTATTGATAATTCTGTTATGCGTGCTACAACTGATATTAATCCTAATTTTACAAACGGTGTTATTGTAACAAATCTGGATTATCATGCGGATATGCTGGATTCGGATACTCTTATTGCTGCAATGGCAGGCATGCCGGCTCAAAGTACAACCGCTTCTTCTGCAGCAACTGCTGCAAATCAAAATCTAGGTGTAATTATCCAAAAAGGCAGAGGAACTGTTACAAAATTTAAGTCCGGCGGAATTATTGCAGAAAGTATGACATCGGATTTAAGCCTTAAAAATAATGTATTATACTTAAATTCTCTTCAAGGCAGTGCATTTGACGGTAAATTTAACGGTGATGTTTCTGTTAATCTGATAAGCGGTGCGACAAATGTTGATTTTAAGGGTTCGGATATGAATGCGGAAAGTGCCATTGCAGGTGCTGCCGGACTTAAAAATGCTCTTTCAGGTACTTTAGGATTCAATGCAAAAGTTTCATTGAACGCATATGCTTCTGATTGGAATAATATGATGAAATCTCTCAAAGGCAATGCGGATTTTGATATTCAAAAAGGTATTTACGGTAATATCGGACGTCTTGAAAACCTTTTATATGCTCAAAATATAATCTCAAACGGGATATTAAGTGCTGCTCTTACTCCTATTGTTAATATGCCTGTGGTTAAGAGTACTGC
>JADIND010000135.1 GCA_017694215.1 Candidatus Scatousia excrementipullorum
CTGCAGGAGTTTTAAGTGAAATGATTGCCCATATAGTAAACGGTAAAAATGTTGAAGGTGCAGTAAAAGAGACTATGAAGACACTTAAAACTTACAAAGGGCACGAACCCGTTACCGCCTTAATGGAAAAGGCTCAAAAGCTTGCAAAATCAGAGGTTCCTCCGTCAGAGGCCATAAAAAAACTCGGAGAAGGCTGGGTTGGCGATGAAGCTATTGCAATTTCAACATACTGTGCATTAAAAGAGCCAAAAGATTTTGCAAAAGCCGTCAAAATGGCAGTAAACCATAACGGAGACAGTGACAGCACAGGAGCCATTCTCGGAAATATTTTAGGTGCCGAACTCGGAGTAGAAAAAATTCCTGAAAAATGGATTAAACATGTTGAATTGAGCGATGAACTAGGCCAGCTTGCAAAAGATTTGTACGTAAAACCGCAGGACATTGAAGATGCAGCAAAAAGATATCCCGTTAGCGATTTGTCAAATGACTTTTAAGATTTATCTTCAGAATCTTTAATGACTTTATAACGTCCTTGTCTTTTTAATTCAAGAATATATTTATTTTCTTCCTCTAGAGACATTTTTTTCATTTTTTCTACATCTTTAGGGGAAAATTCAACATCGTATGCTTTAAATTTCAAATTTTTCGTTTCAAGAGATTTGTCATTTTGAACACTGCGTTCAAAAGTGTCGGGTTTCTGTTCAGGGAGCTTCTTTTTCATATGTTGTTTAAGATTTTTTTTGACAGTTCTGACAGTATCAGATTTCATGATTTTTTTTACCATAGATACTCCTTATTCATTATTATTCTCAGGATAAACTCTAACATATCTCCCTTCTTGTTTCAATTTAAGGATATATGCATTTTCTTCTTCCAGAGACATATTTTTCATTTTCTCTACATCTTCAGGAGCAAACTGTATGTCATAAGCTTTAAATTGTAAATTTTTTGTCTCTAAAGATTTATCCTGTTCTATATTCTCGTTATCTTGATTATTTAATTCATCAGCCATATTAATATGTCCTTTCTAATTTGATACAGTCCCGATAAGCTTCCATTTTTTATCATTATAATCAAAGTCTATACCTTGAATGACAATTTTTGAATCCTTTTGAAGAAGTATTTCTGTCTCAGAATGAGATCCGCCGTCAAAATTTATACCTTCAAGGAAGGCACCTTTGGAACCCTTTTCAACAAGCAAATCCCAGTGTACAGGTTTTTCTTTGCCGATATAAGGCATAGGACCTGCCAGCGTTGCAGACATGAAGTGTTCCTGAGTTGCAACACATTCTTTTGTGTTTATGAATTTCTTAAGTTTTTCTATCAGACTGTTATCTTTCGTCGCATAATAGTAATTCAGAGCTTTTTGCATTTCTGCAGCCAGCGGGAATGTTGTTCCGTCCGCGAATGTTACACTATTAAGTACTTCATATCCTTCACCTCTTTTCACTCTTATCGGTTCATTTATCACCTGAGTATTAATGAATGATTGTATCTGGGCTATTTCCGCTTTAACAGATGGTGCTATAGGCTTTCCTTTCGCGGCATTTTCAAGAGCAGTATTTATAGCAGTATATCCACAACCTTTATAATGCTCAAAAGCTTCCTTTTGTGCTGCCGTAACTGGAGGATTAGTCTTAGCTATATTTAATACAACATCCCATTTTGCAGGAGTCATATCAGATGCGGAAAATACATGTGTATTTTTAATATTCTGATATAACAACACAAGTGCATGAGGATCTTTTTGCCACAGGCTGATATATTTACCTCCATTTACATTAATCATAGATGTAAGGTTTTGGATATCTGAAGAATCTAAAGGTTTATTTAATTTTTGTTTTACTTTTGATGCCAGAGAATAACCATAGTAATTTACGAGTTTGTCATTCAAATCACTTGAAATATTTAGCTGATAGCTATTACCAATTTTATTAAAGCCTGATTTCAGCAGTATATTTTGAACCTGAACTTCACTTAACTGTTTAGGTGGTGGAGCCGTTGCTTCAAGATATTTCTTACGATTTTCAATTTTTGAAATCAAATCATTCTTAACTGAAATATCATTAACATATTTCAATGCTAATTTTGCATCTTCCAAATCGTCAAGAGATTTTGCATTGACAATAAACTTATCCATAGTGGAATTGCTGATTTTCTGCATATATTCCAGCATTGAAAGATTACCCTGAGGAGTATTCTTCATTTCCTCAAGCATACTCTTTAAGAATTTCTTTCTCTTTAAGAGTGGTTCTTTATACTGTGTAAGCCCCATATTTTCAAGGAGTTTGGTAATTTCAGAATCCTTGAGACTTACTGCTTTATTCAATGACTTAATCATTTCGTCACGGGTCATATTGCCGAATATAGCAGCTGATTTAGCATTGATAGTCGGATCAAGCAGAGTTGTAATTTCAGTCGGTATAGACGTATAAGGTTTGTTCGCACCCTGTGCACGATAGTCAAAAGTACCGCCGGAATCAAGTCTTATAACTTTACCGTCAGGAGTTTTGAGCAGGTTATCGTTATCCAACCCGACAACATCCCAGTTTGCAAGCAATACATCCATACCAAAACCATCATTGGCGTTTGCTGTCGGGGATGTTACCTTTGAAAGATCCGGAACATATTTACTTAAAGTACCTGTACCGTCCGGAGAGTGAAATACTGACATTTCAGGCACATTTACGCCTGCCATTTCATATAATTTATTTGCTAGCACTTCGGTTTTCCCCTGAGGTCCTCCGAATTTTGCATAGAACAGTTCACCTGTCTGTTTATTAATTACATAGTAACCTTTATTTGAACCGCCCTGCGTTCCATGAAGAACCTCAAACGGAACCTGTTTTCCGTCAATATTAAATGTTTTTGTCGTTATTGAGGTAGCTTTATTCCTTAATTCTTCAATTTTCTTTGCAATAACAGGATTATTGTTTTTTGCTGTCGGAATAGATTTTAAAACAGAAACATTTTTGTGCGGTTCAATAACGATTTGACCGTGTTTTTTAGTAACAACCAAATGATGGCTTCCGACACCTTCTTCGTACATACCTATCTGGTATTTTACATCATCGTAAGTCGTTTTTGGATTAATACAACCGACAGCAAAGCTTTCGCCCTCTTTAAGATCTGCCACAAGTTGTTGGAATTTTGGATCTTTCAAATCCAATTCCACATTATTACCAAGTACAAGCTTATCAGCTTTTGTATAATCCAGCATATATGGCTTGTAATTTTCCAACTGACCGATAGGAAGTTCCAACCCGAGGACTTCAGCCGTTACAACATTATCAATGCTGTTCATTTTTTCGTTAATTTTAGTTTCATATTCAGACTGTGTAAGTTTTTTACCAGGTTCCAGAATTGACAGGTGGAAATCATCGCTGACACTCTCCAAATCAGCTTTTGCCATGGCTTTTGCCAGCGGTAAATCATCACCAAACATTTTAACCACATCTTCTGCTGACATATTTCCTTTATTAAATTCTTTAAACCAGTGGTGGTTTTCAATCAAATTAAGGATTTTGTCTTTTTTATCCTGTGGATAATCAAATCTTTCAAGAATTTGTTCTGCGTATTGTTTACTTAACACTGCATGGCCTGTATCTGAGACAGCACTTCCTTTAAATTGCTTACCAATATCGTGAAGCAGAATACTCATTTTTAGAATTTCTTTCGATTCATCGGAAAGATTTGCATCATCAGCATATTTCAGAGCCTTTTGCAAATTCTGCAACGTATGAGAATCAAGACTGTATGAATGGTTACCATTTTGAGGCTTACCAATCATAAAAGAAAATTCCGGAACATCTTTTATAAAATTCTCAAGTTCAGCTTTCAATGCCGGATCTGATATTTGAATTTCATTTTGTTTTGCATATTTATTCAGAATATCAAGTATATCCTGCTCTGCCTGAGATTGGGCTTTTGCCGAAATTTTCGGAATATCAGCAAGTTCAACTTTACCGTTTTCCGTAACAAGTTTTATGTTCAAATTATTCATCACTGCATCTTTTTCTGCAGGAGACAATTTATTAAGAGCATCATTCAAATCTTTCATGAACGATTCATGAGAATACTTAAGCGGAATGCCTTTTTTACCATATTTTTTAAGATTAAGATTCTGCAGTGCATTATCAAATGTTGTACTTGTCACAAGCTTTGATTGAGGCTGATGAGGCGTTACCGATTTCCCTGCTGAACTCAGTTCAACATCTTTATCACTAAACATCTTAAATAAGTCTTCAGTTTTACCATACTGAGAGTTGTACATACTATACTCATATTTAAGGTCGTTCAACTTATCAATAGATGTACATTCATCAATTTGTTTTTTCATGTTTTCAGAATAGACATCAGGCTCAGGAACTTTCGCCCCTGCAGGATACTCAGAAAGCTTCATTACTCTTTCTGAAATAACGCTGCCGTTATTGTTCAAGATATACTCTTTACCGTCGTTAAAATTTTGCTGGACAGAAGTGTCCCCTTTCTTTGTATTTATTGACAAAATCTGATTCTTTTTATCTTTTGTAACTGTTTTTGAAGGTTTTATATCGGAATAATTTGCATATTCAAAAGTAGATATATTTCCGTTCTGATCTTTTGCTATTATTGGTCTGTCAAGTAAATCCAGAGTAATCTTAGATTTATATGCGGTATGCAGAACTTTCTGCCCCTGTTTATTTATTTCAATTTTAATTACAGGAGTATCCATACCAAAAATTTTCATTACTTGCGGATGTTCAGGCGTAGGCCCCGAAACTTCCGGTTGTTCTGCCGGCTTAGATACCGGAGAATCCGACGGTTTTTCTACACCGGCAGGCGAATCACCTTCCGAGCCTGTTTTTGAGACACTTCCTCCACCCTCATCCACAGGTTTTGGAGGAACCACGGCAGGAGCATCATCACCGGTTTTTACGGATGGAGCTGCAGTAGGTTTTGAAACCGGTGCAGGCGTCGGGGTTGACGGCGGAGTAGCAGAGCCTCCGGTTGGTTTTGACGGTTTATGAGTTTTAATATGTGAAATTCTCGACATTATTAAACCGCTGGCCATATCAATAAATCCGTCTGCAGCACCGTAATCACTGCCGGAAAGTTTTGTAATACCGTATGAACCCGCCATATTAATAATTTCTTCTGCAAGTTCGTTAGCAATAGCTTTATCTGCAATACCGAAAGACTGCATTAACTTAGGAGCTAATACACTGGAAGTTGCACCGACACCGGCAAATGA
This sequence comes from Candidatus Scatousia excrementipullorum, assembly GCA_017694215.1. GTDB lineage: Bacteria > Cyanobacteriota > Vampirovibrionia > Gastranaerophilales > Gastranaerophilaceae > Scatousia > Scatousia excrementipullorum. The sequence continues at coordinate 5,234 of JADIND010000135.1, forward strand.
CATATTCATCAGAGTTTTTCTCAAGGTATCTTCAACACTCTTTTTATCCGTTAAGTTAATAGCGGCAGTTGCGACACCGGCATTTATCATCTGGGTTGCGACCTGAGCTTTTTTGCTTGCATTTTGTGCTTTTGTGACAACTGAAGCTGCTTTGTAGGCTTTATTTGCAATACTTGCAACTTTAACACCTTTAGCACCCCACTTTGCAGCACTTACGGCAAGTCTTGCCGCAGCCATCTGTCCGAGCCCCGGAACAAATTGAAGTGCTATTGTACCTGCAATTTCAAGTGCAGCAGAAGTCACCATCTCTGTCATCTGCTGGTTTTCATTGAATTTTACTACATCTTTTACAATATCATTTGTTCCGTAAGCTGCTTTTGTCAACAAATCCAAATCTTTATTCATCTGTTCAAGAGATTTTCCTTTGGAAATTCTGTGATATTCCTGCAGATATGTTTGTTTTGAATCTCTTATAAACGCGTCAAGTACATATTTTTTGTCGGCATCAGATGCTGTATCAAAACCCTTACTTTCCGCATAGGCAGCAATCAGGGCATCAATTTCTTCATCCTTGAAATCAAAAGATGATTTTAATTCATTTCGGATACCGGCATAATCCATATTCTTCGTTTTCTTTTCTAGTCCGGCAAAAGCTTTATAAGAGCTGTCATAAGCTACTGCAGCCTCGTAATTTTCCTGTGCTGTTTGTCGTGCGGCAACAGTTTTCGGATTAAAATCTATTCCGAAAATCTGCTTGTACAGTTTTTTAAATTCGGCTTCATTACCGCTTTCTGCGGCTGCAGCAAGTTTTTTAGCATCAGCGGCATGTTTACCGAGTTTTTTATCCATATCATCTATTGTTGTACAGCCAAACAAACCGCAGACCCAGTCACCGGTTTTTGCAACCCAGCCTTCGGCTTCTCTTGCATCCTTATAAGTTTTTTGAGCCTCTTTATCAAAATCAACAAGTCCGCCTTTTCTTGAAACTTCACCTGTTTCATCCTGCACTTCCGAACCGTGAATAAATGTATTCATAGCCTCTTGAGTTGAAACTTCAGGTGTATCTTTTGCCAGTTTTGCACCTACGGCCGCTCCTCGTAAGAAGTCAAGAGCTTTTTCCATATTTGTCGGATTAATACGTCTTACAGCAGCAAATTCTTCATTCATGCTGTTAGTAAAATCTTTTTTTGCTTTTGTAATTTCAGCTTCAC
>JADIND010000136.1 GCA_017694215.1 Candidatus Scatousia excrementipullorum
ACTAAATATTCTGTAAAGATTTTTTAATATTAACTGAAGTTTAAGCAAAAAAAAAATTTCAGGGTAATTAAATAAAAAGGTAGAAGGTTAAAATTTTTAAAATGGAAATAAAAGTTAGTCCGAATCAAACATTGAAAGATTTCAGTTACGGCCGAAAGTTTGTAAAAGGTTTTGCAAGCCGTTCGATTGTGCCTGTCATGCTGTTAGAAGCGTTTGTTGAAGGCGGAAGAACCTATCAGGCATATCAGAGAGGCGGATTTACCGAGGCCAGAGAGCGTTTGACAGAAGAAATGATTGGTGCTGCTTTCTGGTTTAGCGGGGTACCTTTGTTTGATAAACTAATTGATAAATTTGTCGGTGAGAAATTATATAAATTGCCCGAAACTGATTTTGATACAGGGAAAGATTCACTGCGTAATCCGTTTAAAAATTATATGAAGAAATTTTCAGACCAGTTGAAATTTGACCCTGAAAAAGCTGAAAAAATTATTGCAAAATATAAGTTTGGAAAAGTTATTACAAGTATTATCCTTGCAAACTGCCTTGTCGGTATAGCTTTGCCGAAAGTTAATCAGGCTATCACAAGATATATTCTGAAGAAAAACAAAAATCAGGAACAAAATCCGCAGCAAAAACCGGTTAATGCTGATAAAAATAATCAATATGCCGCTCTAAAACAATATGACATAAGTGATTTTCTTGATAAAGATGAGAAAAAAGACGTAAGTTTCGGTGCTATTTCTCCGCAAACTTTAATGTCTCTTGCATTTAATTTTGAAAATAATCCTAAATACCAGCTTTTATCGACTGATATGGGTGTATGGCTCGGCAGAGGAATTTGTGCAAGAAACAGCCATGAAAGGACGGAAGTATTATTCAGAGATATTTCATCGAGTTATTTCTATATGTTTAATATGCCTGTTATTGCAATGCTGTTGAATAAACTTCAGGACGGAGATTCCAGACGTCTTGATCCTGTTGCGGCAAAACAGGTTAATGAGCATTTGTTGAATGTATTAAAAGCTAATGATAATAAAATGACGCCGGAAGCATTTAAATCAGTTGTTCTGGGTAATAGTGCAAACAAATATATGATTACACCAAAACTTGCTGAAGAATTGGCTGTCCGAAGCGATGTTATTGATTTGGATAAATTCCTTGAATACCTCAAAGATATTGCTCCGAAAGATAAATATGAAAAACTTGCAAAAGATGCACAGGGTATGTCGGAATTGCAGCCGAAGATTGCAGGAAAATCCGTGATTTCCAAACATCAGATCGAAGATGTATTTACCGGCGGAGCATTAAAAATGCCTGAATTCCTGAAAAATGTATTCAGATGCTCAACATCCGACCAGAATCTGTTTACCGGAAAAATAAAAGAACCGTCTTTTGATAAAGATTTAAGGTTTGTATCGCAGAAAACCTTTATAAAAATCCAGAAAGATATGGAAGAGTATGTGAATACTATAATCAAAAAGGCAAAAGGAAAAGAAATAACTGCAGATCTTTTGAATAGAGTCTGCCGTGAAAATTATATTAAAAATGCACTTAACTGGGGACTCGGATTTGCAATTTCGGCGGCATTCCTGTCAACATTTATTCCGAAAATTCAATACTGGATTACAAGAAAAGTCACAGGTTCAAATGCGTTCCCTGGCACGGCTGATTACAGTAACGAAAAGAAATAAATAATTGAATTTTGCACTTTAGTTTAACATATATAAATAGAGCCTCCCTGCAAAAGGGAGGCTCTATTTATTAATATAAGTTTATAATCTCTATACAGCAAATCTGAAATGAACAATATCTCCGTCCTGAACTTCGTAATCTTTACCTTCAAGACGGGTAACGCCTTTTTCTTTGCAGGCTGTATATGAACCGAGTTTTACAAAATCTTCGTAAGGAGTGATTTCTGCTCTTATAAAGCCTTTTTCAAAATCCGAGTGGATTACGCCTGCAGCCTGCGGAGCTTTTGCTCCTGCCGGTATAGTCCAGGCACGAACTTCTTTTTCTCCGGCCGTCAGGAATGTACGTAAATCTAAAAGGTGATATACGTGCTTAATCATTCTGTTAATTCCACTGTCATCAATACCGAGTTCTTTTAAATATTCTAAAGATTCAGGTCCGAGTTCGGAAAGTTCCTGTTCAATTTTAGCGGAAATTATAACCATTTCGGCACAGTGAGCCTTTGCGTACTCATCAACAAGTTTTGTATAGTCGTTTCCGTTTTTCAAATCAAATTCAGAAACATTTGCCGCATAAATTACCGGCTTTGTTGACATTAAATTCAACTGTTTTACAAACGGCATTTCATCTTCATTAAAAATTTCTTTTGCATTGATAAATGTTCCTTTAAAAAGTAATTCCATCAATTTATCAAGAACTTTTTGTTCAAGAACGGCATCTTTGTCTCCCGATTTAACGGTTTTTGCAATTCTGGCCATTCTCTTTTCAACAGAGGTAATATCCGCAAGTGCAAGCTCTGTGTTAATTGTTTCAATATCCTCAAGCGGATCTACCTTACCTGAAACGTGAATAGTATTAGGATCATCAAAACATCTTACAACCTGAATGATAGCATCAACTTCACGGATATTGTGAAGAAACTGGTTTCCGAGGCCTTCACCTTTGCTTGCACCTTTAACAAGACCGGCGATATCAACAAATTCTATTGCTGTCGGGATTATTTCTTTTGAATTGCACAATTTAGCAAGAACATCAAGTCTTTCATCCGGAACATTTACGACTCCGACGTTAGGTTCTATTGTACAAAACGGATAGTTTGCACTCTGTGCGTTTTTTGCACTGGTCAGTGCGTTGAATAAAGTTGATTTTCCTACATTCGGAAGCCCTACAATTCCTGTTCTTAACATTAATCTTTTTCCTTATTTAGCTACATCTTGACTAAATATTACCAGAAAAATCATAAAAAGTGAATAAGTTAAAAATACGATACTATCATTTTTTTTATGTCCATGCTACCATTTAGACATTACAGACCAAATTTGGAGAGGACAATTTAATAATGCTAGATTTTTTATTGAAAATATTCGGCGATCCTAACGAAAAAAAGATTAAACATATGATGGGGATTGTTGAACATATAAATGCACTTGAGCCGCAGTTTGCAATGCTTTCTGATGATGAATTGAGAGCAAAAACGGACGAATTTAAGGCAATACTTGCCAAACGCCCGACATCAAAAGATTTTAAAACTGATAGAAAACTGGAAAAAGAAGCGCTTGATAAAATCCTGCCGGAAGCTTTTGCAACTGTAAGAGAAGCAGGAAAAAGAGTCTTAAATATGCGCCACTTTGATGTCCAATTAATCGGCGGCTATTTTCTTC
>JADIND010000014.1 GCA_017694215.1 Candidatus Scatousia excrementipullorum
GGGCTCGGAGATGTGTATAAGAGACAGCTACTTCTCTGTACAATATTAAAATAAACGGTGCCTTTGTTATTGGCGGCAAAGACAACATGGCAGGAGGCGACCCGAAAGGATTTATGGAAAAAATCAATTCATATTGCAAACATCCCGCACAAAACAGAATAATTGTAGTACCTGATGCATCACATATTTTCTACGGCAAACATAATGAATACGCCTCTGTGATAATGGATTGTATTGAAAAGCATTTAGGCACATTGCAAAATGTTTAATTCATAACCCCGAAACTGAAAAAACTGTCTTTTTATTACTAAAAAGGCAGTTTTTATTTTAATACCCTGGAATTTTCATTTTTTCCTTCCAAAATTTCAAACGGATTAAAACCTAAACTTTCATTATCAAGGAACCAATCAATAAGAGGTTTTATATCACCGAATTCAAATCCGAAAGTTTTCTCAAAATCAGGATCCGTCAGAAAATAATAGTTAACATTATACGCGGAAGGAATTTCTTTAAATCCGGAAGCTTTAAATTTTTCAGGAGATATCATATGCGTTTCCTCATCAATAACATTTGAACAGTTCATCCCCTGATAACAACAAAACGGGACTTTTACTCTGCCGTCCGTACCGATATTCATCAAACCGAAAGAGCGGCATATAATTCCCCTGTAGTTGTAAACAGCACAGACATTATCTATCAAAAAAGGACAGGAATATTTAAAGGTTTCGGCATTAAACATTGAACGTTCTTTCAGCACAGACTGAATATTTTTAAGAATATTTTTTTTGATATCTTTATCCAGCAAAGATACTCCTGACATTAAATATTGAAATTCAATCTTTGTATAAGGAAACTCCGCATTTTTACAGCACATTGCACAGCCTTTTTTACAACGAATGTATGGTTTTTGTGCTTCAAAAAATTTTGTAATTTTTGCGGTTATAAAAGCCAGATATATTAAATAATTATTAAACATCATCACCTTACCTAAATGCTAAACATCCATGCTTCCGCTCCGGAGTCCTTCCATATCGAGCGTAACATAAGTTATACCCGAATCTTTTAAATATTTTATCACACATTCTCTGACTGACCGAAATTCGTCAAATTTAGAAAGCGGAATCTCTACACGGGCAAGATTCCCGTGAAGTCTTAGCCTGCAGGAGGCAAACCCTAAATTTTTCAGATAAATTTCACTCTTTTTAACTGTTTCAAGTTTGTCTTTTGAAAGTTTTTCACCGTACGGAAATCTCGTTGCCATACACGGTGTAGATGGTTTGTCACAATATTTTAATCCGCAAGATTTTGCATAATCTCTTATTTCCTTTTTAGTAATATCAAACGTTACAAACGGAGAAATTACACCGAGTTCTTCAAGAGCTTTCAAGCCTGGTCTGTAAGTATTCAAATCATCTGCATTTGTTCCGTCGATTACATTTTTCAAATTATTTGCTTTTGAAAAATCGCACAACTTAGAAAAAATTAGTTTTTTACAGTGATAACATCTATCCTTCGGATTATTGCGAAGTATTTCATTGTCAAGCGGAAAAAATTCCTCAACAATATGCTTAACACCATATTCCCTGCATAAAATTTGAGCCTCAGTAATTTCCTCCTCAGTTTGAAATTCTGATTTAAAAGTAACAGCAGTGACATTCAAATCTTTACAGAGATAAAGCAGCAGAGTACTGTCAATACCCCCTGAAAAAGCAAGGCATAAGCCCTGCTCATTCAGATTTTTGAGATAAATTTTTAATTCATCAAATTTATCAGACATTCTCCTTAACCGCCTCACTACTAATTAATGAACAAGCAAGCCACATCACAAAACATACCGTAGCAAGCCCTGCCAGATTACCTAAAACAGAAGGCCAAGCTGCAAACACTGCCGATTTTGCCTGAACATATTCCGATAAAGAATACAGGAAAGATTGAGTCTGCATAACAACGGAATCGGAAATATTCAACAAAGACCATTCCAAACCGTCAGGTTTTTGAGAGGCGAATTGGGATATTATACCGGCAAGCAGCAGTGAAGTTCCGCCAAATATGTATGAAAGATTTTTTAAACTTACTGACCTTGCAGCTGCAACAATTAATGCCGTCACGACACCTTCAACTACGCCTATAGGAAGATGTATTGCCTGCATTAAACCTGTAAATGTAAGAATATTACTTAATGTAATTGAACCGGATAACCAGCCTTCAATCACAACCGCGATTGAACCTAACTGTAAAGCAGCGATTGATGCAAGTAATGCACACGTAAGCGGTCTGTTCCTTTTCTCAAGAGTTTTAAATAGTAATGGATAAGCAACAAAACAGGCCAGAAATCCCATATTAAAAATATTACAGCCAAGAGCAAGAAGCCCGCCGTCAGCAAAAAAGACAGCCTGAACCAGCAATATAGAACACATTGCAAGAAATGCAGCATAAGGCCCCATTAACACAGCAAGCAAAATTCCGCCCACAATATGTCCGCTTGAACCTGTTAACGGAATCGCAAAATTTATCATCTGCAATGCAAATACAAGTGCAGTTACACATACAGCCGGAAAAATTTTATCTTTTGAAAACTCTTTCTTAGCTTTTTTATATGCATAAAATGCTGATACGGCAGCAACCGCAAGCATTGGAATTCCCGTAACCGGACAAATAATACCGTTTCCAAGATGCATAATTATTCTCCTTTCTCTTTTATCTTCATTACTCGTAAAACAGGGTTATTATAGGGTCTTTTGCCGGCACCGTAGCCGGTTTTTTCAATAACAAATTCCTCAGGGAGCTTACTTCCGTCATATAAAGCTGCAGCAATCGCAGCACCGGTCGGAGTAATCATCTCCCCTGCATTATCCGTAAACTTTAACGGAAGCTTATATTTTGCAGCGATTTCACAAACCGCAGGCACCGGCACAGGAAGAGTTCCATGCTGGCATTCAACAAAGCCCTGTCCTTCCGTCAATGTTGAAAAATAAACTTTTTCAGTTTTTAAATCATCAAAAAGTACTGAAAAACTGACAATATCAACAATAGAATCTATAGCTCCAACTTCATGAAAATGAACTTCACTCAAATCTTTTCCGTGAACTTTTGCCTCAGCTTCTGCTACAATCATAAAAATTTTCTTAGCAAGAGCTTTGGCACCTTCTGTTACTTCAGCCTTCTCAATAATTGCATAAACATCATCAAGATTTCTGTGTATATGGTCATGGTGGTGATGAGCGTTCTCTTCATGATTATGATGTTCGTGATGCTGATGTCCGTGTTCATCATGACGCAAAATCACGTCAAAGTCCGTTGCCATAACAGCATTTATCGGCTTTTTAGAAATAACGTACTTAAATTCATCATTAAGATTCATTGAATTTAAAGCTTTTTCCAAATTTTCCTTACTTGCACCTAAATCAAGAAGTGCCGCAACGGACATATCACCCGAAATTCCGGATTTACATTCAAAATATAAACTCATTTACTTTTCTCCTGATATTTTTCTGTTAATTTGATTTGCACTGTAACCTGCATTAAATCCGTTATCAATATTTACAACAGTCATACCCTCAGCACATGAGTTGAGCATAGTCAAAAGGGCAGATAGTCCGGCAAAAGAACTTCCGTATCCAACGGAAGTCGGAACCGCAATTACAGGAACATCAACGAGCCCTGCAATAATTCCGCCTAAAGCTCCCTCCATACCGGCAACCGCAATAATCACATTTGCTTTTCTTATGTCATCAATTTTATCAAAAAGTCTGTGTATTCCGGCAACCCCGATATCATAATATTTTTTAACGTTGCTGCCATAGAATTCTGCGGTTTCTGCCGCTTCTTCAGCAACCGGAATATCACCTGTTCCGCCTGTACATATTGCAATTTCACCGTATTTATTGATTTCTTTTTGAATCAGCTTAACGATACGAGCCTGACTGTTATAATACAAACCGGAAAATTTTTTCTGCAACACTTGTACCTGACTTTGCGTTACACGGGTACCCAGAACATTCTGCCCCTGCTTTTGAAATTCTGAAAATATTTTCACAAGCTGCTCTTCTGTCTTGCATTCACAAAACACAGCCTCAGAACATCCTCTGCGTTTTTGTCTTTCTATATCAAGTTTTGCAAAATCAATATCTACATACTTTTCGTTCATAATTTTATATTACTCCTTGAGAGCAGCTATCAGTCAAGTATAACTTACTTATTCTTTCTTGCCAGCAATAATCCCGCCTCAAACAACAAATACGTAGGAATTCCGAGCATCAGCTGGCTTACGACATCCGGCGGCGTAAGAATTGCTGCAACTATTAAAATTCCTACAATGATATACGGACGCAAATTACTCACCGACTCATAAGATATAATATCTGATTTTATCAGTGCAATCGTTATCAAAGGTGTTTGAAACATTATCCCGAATGCTACTGCAAGCATAAGAGCAAGACTTATTATGTTTGAAAGTCCGAACATCGGGTTAATATTAGCCGTTGAAAAACTCAATCCGAATTTTACAACCATTGGCATTAACACAAACAAACAAAAACAGGCACCTGCAACAAACAAACCAACTGACGCCAGAACAGTTTTCTTCACAAATCTCTTTTCGTTTTCATATAGAGCCGGTAAAATAAAATCCCAGATTTTTTTTGCCATATATGGAAAACATACAATAACATCCAGAACCATTGCAGTCTTTAGCTGAATTAAAAATACTTCCATCGGGGAAAAAAAGTTAAATGCAACTTTACTATCTCCCACAATAATATCAATGAGCCAATTTAAAGCCTTTGGAGCAATATAAAGCGTAAACGGCAGCCCTACACACAGAGAAATTATGCACTTTAACAGAGTTTCTCTTAATGCCTCCAGATGAGAAATTAAACTTTCACCGTCTTCTTTTTCTGTCATAATAGTTTAGTTTTCAGGTCTTTCTTTATCTTGTGACGGGTCATATTGTTCAGGTTTTTCAACCGTATTTTCAATAGCATTTTTCAACTCGGCAGCTTCATCTTTAATTATATTTTTTGCTTTTTTGTATTCATAAGATGCCCTTCCCAAAGCACGTGCTATTTCAGGGATTCTTTTCCCGCCGAATAAAAGTATTATTACAACTAATATTAAAAGAATTTCAGTTATTCCGAGCGACATTTATTTCTCCTTTTCTATTAAAAAGTTCTCTGTTCATTAACACCGAAAATTTCTATGGCATTAAACCTGCAGGCATTTTTACATGCACCGCATCCGATACATTTTACTGCATTCAATACAGGCACTTTACCTTCCTCAATAATTATAGCATGCACAGGACAGGCAAAAGCACACAACCCGCATTTTGAACATTTATCCTCATTAATCATTGCCATACCGATTCGTGTTTTCTGCTTTTCTTCAAGTGAAATTTTTTTGATTGCTCCGGAAGGACAAACCTGTGAGCATTTATGGCAGTCAAATTTACAGAAGCCTTCAGAATAATCCAGATGAACGGCATTGTATGAAGAATCAGCTTTTTTTATTATTTTGTTCGGACAATTACTTACACACAAATTACAATTAAGACACCTGTTAAGAAAATCTTCTTTATTACCGGCACCTGCAGGCAGGATAACATCTTTTAATTTTTCAACGACCTTATCCTTCAACTCAATACCCGCTTTTATCATCCCGCCAAATACCGCAAGAGCAGCACCTGCAATAATAAGTTGACGTCGTTTCAGGCTAAATTTAATCTTCTTTGCCGGCTGAATGCCGTACTTAATTCCGCCTTGCGGACAAACACTCAAACATTTAAGACATTTTATACAAGTTTCATTATCGACAGTTTTTTCCCGTGAATTGATACATCCGGAAGGACAGTTTCTCTCGCACATTCCGCATGAAACACAAATATCAGATATATAAATCTTGTTTGGAGAAACTTTTGAAATAAGCCCGAGAATTGTTCCCACAGGACAAAAATTAGTACAAAAAATTCTGTCTTTAACAAAAATAGCAGCAATAACAAGAACAATCGCGGCAATTCCGGTAACAGACAGCGTTTGAGCCGCCCCAAAAAGTGAGTACGGTTCAACATAACGTATTCCAAGAGCAGTTCCGCCCAAAAATATTCCCCATACAACAGCAGCAACAAAATATTTTAGCGGAAAATTCACCTGACGTGAACTTTTTGAGAATTTCTGTTTTATGAACCCGATAATTTCCTGAAAAATTCCAAACGGACAAACCAATGAACAATAAATTCTTCCGAAAATAAACGTCACAGCAATTAGCAGTATAAGCAAAACCGCAGCCGTAATTGAAAAATCAACAATTACCCTCTGCAACAACGGCAAAAACTGCATATCAAAAAGTTTTACGGGATAAAATATTCCCTGTATTCCAAGAAGTGCAAGGGCAAATACAACTCCGGCAAAAATTAATCTTACTTTATACAGAATTTCATTTTTATTATTCATTATTTTTTAGCTGTTTCCTTTTTGGCTTCGGCATCTACTTTTTTAAGCAAAGCCGGAATATCAAGACCCTGCGGACAATTTTTTGAACAAAGATGACAATTAATACACTTGTCCGCTCTTTCATTCTCTTTTAGTGCCATATAATTTACACCGAACATAAATCCGTTGCCGTTTGATTTATAAACATTATACAAACCGAAAATTGCAGGAATATTAATTCCTCTCGGACAAACTTCCATACAATATCTGCAAGCCGTACAATTAATAGCACCCTGTGATTGAATAATTTTTGCGACTTCAGCAGCAGTTTTTTCTTCTGCTTCCGTAAATTCTCTGAAATTTGTAAACGTATCTATATTTTCTTTTAACTGCTGGAAGTTACTCATACCGCTAAGTATAGTAAACACCCGTTTTTTACTTGTTACCCAGCGTAAACCAAACGACGCTTGAGTATCATCAGGGCAAGCCTCTTTTAATTTTGCGGCAGCTTTTTCCGGCAGATTGCACAATCCGCCGCCTCTCAACGGCTCCATTACAATAATCGGAACTTTTGCCTCATCAGCAATTTCATAAAGTTCTTTTGCATTGATAACTTCCCAATCAAGGTAGTTAATCTGAAGCTGGCAGAAATCCCATTTATGCTCGCTGATAACTTCTCTCAGCATATCAGGATCCCCGTGGAAAGAAAATCCGATATGTTTGACTTTACCTTCGTTTTTAAGCTTTAAAAGCTCACCGTACATATCGTTATCACGATAATTTCCTATTGTATTTTTATTGATATTATGAACCATATAATTATCAAAGTATTCAACCTGACATTTTTTTAACTGTTCCTCAAAGAGTTTACGAACATCTGCCGGGGAATTAACGAGATAGGCAGGACACTTATCCGCTAAAATAAAACTTTCTCTCGGATATTTTTTGAGAATTTCACCTATTGCATTTTCAGACTTACCCTCAACGTACATATAAGCGGTATCAAAATAGTTAGCCCCGTGGTTCATTGAATATTCAACCATTTTATCAAGTTCAACCATATCTATTTTGCCGTCACGCATAGGTAAACGCATACATCCTAAAGCAATCAACGGTATTTCAAGATTAGCAAATTTTCTTTTTATCACTTGCTTTTCAGAAGTTTTAATTTCTTTTTTCTTACCACACCCTGCAAGTAATGCAGTGCCGCCAAGTGCCAGTGCCGAATTAATTATAAAATCTCTGCGTTTCATATTATCTCCTTATTTTTAAGCCTTAGTATCATTATAAATAGCATAAAACATTAGAGCAACTCTCAGTCAAGAAGTAAATTTAAAAATTTTACAAATATATTTTATACAAAAAATTATGTATAATAAATAAAAAAGGAGTTTTTATATGGAATATATTCTTGTGCTATGCACAATCAATGATATGAACAAAGCCAAAGAAATATCAGGGAAACTGGTGAGAGAAAAACTTGCAGCCTGCGTAAATATCATCCCCAAAATATCTTCTATCTATTTCTGGAAAGACGAAATTGTTGAAGATGAAGAATATTTAATGCTGATAAAAACCAAAAATATTCTTTTTGATGAACTTAAACAACGAATTATAGAACTTCATCCTTATGAAGTTGCGGAAGTTGTATCTTTAAAGATTGATAATGGCTCCAAAGCCTACCTCGAATGGATTGGAAATTCGACAAAATAATACAGTTTTGCCAAAATTATAATTCTACATCTGATTCTTTTATCGGAGCACCGATAACACGCTCTACTTCTGCAGCATTGACATTGTAATTAAGGACATTTGAATAATAATCAAGCTGTGCATTCAAATATGAATTTTCGGCATCCTTGAACTCAATAGCATCACCGAGTCCGACCTGATATCTTCTGAAAGCCTGATACTGGCGTTCTTTTGCCTGCTGGAGTGCGAGTTTTGAAACGCCTATGCTGTCATGAGAATTCATCAGGTTAATATATGCACTCTTAACTTCAAGGTAAACATCCTGCTTCTGCTGCTCATAATCAGCTACATATTTTTGGTAAGTAGCCTTGGCTTCGTCAACTTGTTTTTTCAAAAGCATTAAGTTTAATGCCGTATAATTCAGCTGCACACCGAACTGATAACCGTAATCACTGTCTATCTGACGGCCTCCGTAGTTATAAGACCCGAATGCACTCAAGTCAGGAGTAAAGGCTCTTTTTGCACTGCGAACACTCAATTCTGCAGCATCCATACGTTTTTTGGATGCAAGAAGTGTCGGTCGCGATGCTTCTGCGGTTTTCAATAATTCTTTAAAATCTACGTCATATTCTTTTGTATTTAGTTTATCTTTTAAAATAACGCCTTCCAAATCCGGAATACCAACGGCATTAGCAAGCTGTGCCGCCGCAAGTTCAAGTGTATTTTTAGCCTTAATCAAATTAACTTTTGCGTTACCGAGGTTGTATTCTGCTGTCGTAACATCAATTTTTGCTTTCCTTCCGATATCATACTGAGCTTTTGCTTGTTTTAGTTGAAGTTCAAAATCTTTAACAGTATCTTCATATACGGTTTTCTGAATTTCTGCAAACAAAAGGTTGTAATAAGCAACTTTTACATTATAAATTACAAGCTCAATACTGGTTTCTGCATCATATCTTGAAGATTCGTAATTTCTTTTTGCCATATCAGCACCTGACTTTGTTTTACCGAAGTCAAACAAAAGCAGGTTTGCAGATAGAGTCGGAACATAATACATATTATATTTCTGTGACATCATACGTGCATAACCGCCACTCATAGTTGCAAGCATATCGTTTCTGGAATAGCTTACACCAGCACTCAATGTCGGAAAATAATTAGACCACGCCTGACCCACTCGTGTTTTATAAATTTCAGCATTGCTTATTGCTGACATAATTGTCGGGTGATGCGTTATTGCAAGCTTTATACAATCGCTCAGAGTTACTTCACCGTTCATATCAGCATATTCAATCTGGCTATTTATTACAGGAAATTTTGTTTCATACATTCCTTCCGCTTCCTGTGAAGATTGACGTTTTGTCTTTGCATTTTGTGCAGTTTTTTTCTTTTCCTGTCGTTTATTAACTTTTTCTTTTTCAGGTTCTACTATATGAACCTTTTTGGAAGAATCTTTAGCTACTTTTTCCGTTTTGGATTTCTTTTTATTTTCAAGAGTTTTTGCTTCTTTTGCCTCTTGTTTTTCAACAAGCTGAACTTCTTCCTGCTTTTGCTTTTTATCTTTATTTGAGAATAACCCTTTTGCAATAACAGTATTGGAAGATACCGCAAGAACGGAACATATTAATATTAAATTCAGAATCTTCTTCATTTTACCGAAATCTCCAAATCTTTTTCTGTAATTTCTTTTTTAGGGAACAGGTCAACAAATTCCTGAACAATAACATAGAATGCAGGAGTCATAACAGCTCCGATAGTAGCTGCTGCAATCATACCGCCGAATACAGTAGACCCGACAGAAATTCTTGAATTAGCACCCGCACCTGATGCAAAAAGCATAGGCAAAATACCGATTACAAAAGCGAGTTCTGTCATCATAATTGCTCTGAATCTTAATTTTGCAGCTTTTATCGCAGCATCTTTGACAGGAAGTCCGTGTTTTTCATGTTCTTCTTTAGCAAATTCGACAATCAGTATTGACTGTTTAGCCGCAAGACCGACAAGAGTAATCATACCGACCTGGGAATAGATATCAAATGACTGATTCAGCATCATCTGGAATATCAAAGCACCTACTGCGGCAATAGGTGAAATTAAAAGTACCGCAACCGGTATTGAATAACTTTCATACAACGCAACAAGGAAGAGGTAAACAAACACAAGGGCCATACCAACTATCATAATAGTCTGACCTGAGGCTTCTCTTTCCTGTGCAGAAGTACCTGACCAGTCAAATGTAATATCTGACGGCAGAACCGATTTGGCAACCTGTTCCATAGCATTCATTGCATCGCCCGAGCTTTTTCCTGCAGCCTGCTGACCTTGAATCTGTACGGATTTATACTGGTTGTACCTTGTAATAGATGCCGTACCTACGGTCTGTCTGAGTTTCACAACAGAAAGTATAGGAACCATTACACCATTTTTGTTTTTTACATATATGCCCGACAAATCAGATGCTTTATTTCTGAAATCACTTTCTGCCTGCATCTGAACTTTGAATACACGGTCATACTTATTAAAGTCATTTACATAATTTGTACCTAGCATAGAGGACAATGTTGTATATAATTCCTGTAAATCAATGTTCTGTGCCATTGCTTTTTCATAATCAATATCAACAATATACTGAGGCACGTTTGCCTGGAATGAAGTATAAACGTTTGAAAGAGTCGGATTCTGGTTAGCCGCGGCAACAAGTTTATTTGCCCATGTTTCCAATTCCTGAGGAGTATATTCTCCCTGAGAAAGCATCTGGAACTCAAAACCGCCCATCATACTCATACCGTTAATCGCAGGAGGAGAAAATGCCTGAATCTGGGCTTCTTTGGTATTAGCCGCAACCGCTCTTACCTTGTTAAGAATAGCAACATGTGACAAATCTGTTGCCTGCCCTTTTAATTTTCTTTCTATCCACATAACCGGATTAATTTTTCTTTCGCTGTAATCCAGAAGCTGAATAATGACATTGGCCTGGTTAACAGCACCATCACCGCCGAATACTGTCAATTTTTCAGAGTTAATCCCGTCTATACCTTTAATTTCATCAACAAATTTTCTTGCAACACTTTCCGTTCTTGATAATGAAGCCCCGTCAGGAAGTGTAATACTTGCAATCAAAACCCCTTGATCCTCATCCGGGATAAAACCTGTTGAAATTGTTTTGAAAGATATTAAAGTCAACAAAACAAGAGAAAAATAAACGATTGCAACGAGTTTTTTGTTCTGGACAAATTTTATAACATATTCCATATAAAAATCTTCAACTTTAGCAAATCCTTCATTAAATTTTACAACAAGCACCGAAGTTTTCTTTAAAATTCTGTCTATAATATGTTCAATATGCAGCAGCCACGGAGTTTTAGAATAATCATGATGCTCACTTTTGTGACCGAGGAAATGAGAACACATAGCAGGAGAAAGCGTCAATGCACAGATAGCGGAAATTGCGATAGAAACAGCAATACAAACTGCAAACTGTTTATACATAACACCGGTCATACCTGTCATAAACGCAATCGGAACAAATACGGCCATCAAAACCATTGCCATTGCAACAAGCGAAGAACCTACTTCTTCCATAGTTAACTGTGTTGCTATAATTGCGGATTTACCTTCTTCCATGTGACGTTTTACGTTTTCAATAACAACAATAGCATCATCGACAACAACCGCAACAGCAAGTACCAGAGCAAACAATGACAGCAGGTTTATGGTCATTCCGAGAGCTTTGAGTGCAAAAAACGTACCGATAAGCGAAACCGGAATAGTTACACACGGAACAAGCGTTGCCATACCGTCCCCGAGAAACAGATATATAATTATAACAACAATTAATGCCGTCAAAAGAATTGTAAACTCAACTTCCTTCATTGATTCGTGAATAAAATCGGCATCATCTTTTACATACAAAATTTTAATACCGTTGGTTAAACGTTCATTAAGTTCATCTACTTTTGCTTTAACCGCTTTTGAAAGGTTTATGATATTTGCATCCGGCAGCTGTGAAATAACAACAACCGCAGAAGGTTTACCGTTAACAAGACCGAGGTTGGAATAGGATTCTGCACCAAGCTCAACTCTTGCCACATCTTTAATCTTGACACTGGAACCGTCTGAATTTGAGCGGATAATAATATTTTCAAACTGCTCTACATCAGCAAGACGACCGGGAGTTTTAAGAGTAATTTGCAGTGCCTGTGCCTCATCAGTCGGAAGCTGGCCTAAAGCACCTGTTGCAACCTGTGTATTCTGGGCTTTAATTGCAGCAGATATTTCACTTGTTGAAACATTCAAACCGGCCATTTTCTGCGGGTCAAGCCATATTCTCATAGAATAATTGCCGCCGCCGAAAACCATTACATCTGCAACACCCTCAACACGTTTCAATTCATCTTTTATATAAATAGAACCATAGTTTGTCAAATCAAGCTGAGTCCAATCTCCTGATTCAGGATATAGAGTCAGGATAATTGCACCGGCACCGGAAGAACGGCTGATAGCAGTTACACCGGTTCGTTGAACATCTTCCGGCAGCTGTGACTGAACCCTCTGAATTAAGTTCTGAACATTCATAAGATTTATATTTTTGTCGGTACCGACTTTAAAATACAAAGTTAAACTGTAACTTCCATCATTAGAAGTTGATGTCATATAGGTCATATTTTCAACACCGTTCAACTTATTTTCAAGAATCGTCGCAACGGTTGATTCAATAACCTCTGCACTTGCCCCCATATAAGAAGCTGATACTCTGACCTGCGGAGGCGTAACATCAGGATAGCTTTCCTGTTTTAAACTTAAAAGGGAAATCAACCCGAGAATAACTATACACAAGGATATTACAAGGGCAAATCTCGGTTTTCTTATGAAGAAATACAGTTTATCTTTGTCAAATATTTTTTTCATTAATCTGTACCTGCTGATTCATTATCTGCATCCTGTTGTTTTTCTTTTTCAACAATTTTCAATTTCTGTCCTTCTGCGGCAATATTTTGAATACCCGCGACAACAACATTATCTGAAAGGTTCAAACCGCTTGTAACAACCCAGTTATTATTAATATTATCCGTAACTTTTATATTCTTCTTAACCGCTTTATTATCTTCAACAGCCCATACGTAATAGCCGCTCATAGCATCACCCTTTGTACAAGCCTGCGGAATTGTCATAAAATTAACGAGTTTCGGAGCAATAAGGCGAACCTTCATATAAGCACCCGGAACAAGCCACATTTTTGAGTTGTCAAAAGTTGCACGCATATAAACGGAACCTGAATCTTTATCAATTTTATTATCTACAAAGTTTATTGTACCGACCTTGTCATACCAGTCGCCGTCATCGAATTGAACTTCTACTTTCACATCTTTAAGGTGATTACTTGCTCTCAATAATTTTACAAAATCATCAGTTTTCAAAGTAAACGTTACATAAACCGGATTAGTACTTGAAATATTTACAAGAGAACCCGAAGTTGCTGTAACATAGTTGCCTTCCGTTATATTAACCTTACCTATTCTTCCGTCAATCGGTGATTTTATTGAAGTATAGCTCAGGTTAACTCTGGCAAGTTCCAACTGTTGTTTAGCAGCATCAAGGAGAGCCTTGTTCTGGTTTCTTGTAGCAAGACTCTGATCAACGTCTGAACGGCTTATCAAATCTTCTTTAATAAGAGCATTAGCACGGTTTAATTCCTGCTGAGCGTTTTTCAATAATGCACTGTATTGATTTACGTTAGCAGCAGAATTATTAACCTCAATCTGATATTCTCTCGGGTCAATCTGGAAAAGAAGCTGACCTTTTTTAACAAAATCCCCTTCTTTAAAATATTTTTTTATTAAAAATCCGGGAACTCTGGCCACCAGATCGACGGAATATTTTGCCTCGACCCTGCCTGTAGCTTCCGCTGAAACATTAACAGATTCAATATGCGGGGTGTCAACCACCACTTCTTTTGGCATCATCATTGCCTGACGTTGAATTATTGCAGAAACTATACCCGATGCTTTATTGTAAACAATAGGAACAATAATTACCAGTAATACAAGTATTGCCCATTTTTTTCTGGTCATTTTAACTTTCATAAGGCTCTCCAATGTTATATTTTAAATACCAAAGTCTGATGATAAAATTTCTACCAATAATGGTAAAAAATTATTTTTTCAATGTCAACAACTCTAAACAGTAATCATACATATAAAGGAAATTTTTACTATTCATTTTTATAAGTAAGATTTAAAAACTCGCCTTTCAGTACATCTGACAGAGTTGTGCGTTGTACAAAATTTTCCTGTGCACGGATTTTATTGACAAAATTGAACGCATCATCCCCGCTGTACAAATTAAACGTATATAAATCAATATCTTTTTTAGGATTTTTAGTTTTTATAACCAGTTTAAAGAGATTTCCTTTAAGATTCTCTGTCCGGCCTGCGACAACAATCTGCCGGCGTTCCAGTCCGTAACTGTCAATATTTTTTATTTCAAAAGTATTCTCAACAATTTTCGGAGAAAATCTTGTTTTTTGTAGATAAACCGAGCATACTCCGACCTTAGCGTTACATGCAATAGATTGAAGCGGTACACTATAGAGATAACCGACAAAAATTCCCGCAAGAATTATCAAAACAGCTGCAATAAATATTTTTAATATCTTTAATATCATACACATATCTCCCCTCATTTTTCTGAATTATCTTTCAAAA
>JADIND010000137.1 GCA_017694215.1 Candidatus Scatousia excrementipullorum
TCTCAAAACACCCTGATACAAATATCGGCGAATACATAAGCAAATGGGTTTCCCGCCGTACAGGTTCAAGATTTGTATCAAATATGTCCATGTTCCTTGCTGTAGTCGGTTTTTATGCACTTATTCCTAAAATTTACAACCTCGGATTAAAGAACAATCCGGCACTTAAAGAAAGTAATTCAAACGGAACAGAAAATACGACGACCGCTAACACCGGAAAATCTGTAACAACAGAAAAAACAAATGATTCCGCAGCTGCAGACAAAAACGGACAAAATGTAGCATTCCAGGGACTCGGAATACAAAAAGCTCTCGGAAAAGCTGGAGATGCTGTTTCCAATTCAAGCTGGCTGAAAAAATTATCTGACAAATTTGAATTTAACGGACCGTCCATGCCTGAATCAGCAATGTTGACTTTGTTATTCGGATTTTGTCTGCCTACAAGATTTATGAACAGACAGGACGAATACGACGGAAAAGAAATACTTGTACGTGATATTGCAAGCTTTTCTGCAATTCTGTTTGCCGCAGAAGCATTAAAACGCGGATGTTCCGATATGTTTGCAAAAATTACAGGACTTGCACTTAACACCAAACCGGAAGATCATAACAAGACATTCCTGCACAAACTGAAAAATTACTTTACACCTGCAGGCGGCGTTAATGTTCTGAAAAGTGAAGCCATTATATCTAAATATTCAAATATTGATAAATACAAAGACGGTATAAACGGTTTCTTTGAATTTATTGAAAATAACGGCGGTAACATAAGAAAAGTTTTAAGACTTGATAAAACTGTTAAAGCAAATGCAGAAGCCATAGTTGGCAAACCTCTAAAACAGGCAAGCATTGAAGAAATCAAAAATGCGTTCAAAAATGTTGAAAATACAGATGCCTTAAATAACATTTATAACGCATTTAAAAACAAGAGCAACAAATATATTAATATAGCAAAAACATCCAACAGTACGTTCGGATTCTTATCTACATTAGTTCTTGTACCGTCATTTATGATATGGCTTGCAAGATACTGCGACAGAATGACAAAACGTGACAGGGCAAAAAACAACGAAGCAAAGGCTGCAGCTATACAAAATCAGACACAGCAAATACAAACAGCCCACACACAACAAACTCAGGTTCAGCAGGGACAAAAAATCAATGTAATCTCCCAGCCGACAATGGCAGGTTTTTTGAATAACTAAAAAATCTGAAACCGGCTTTTAAGAGATATGTTGGAAAAACAACCGGAAAATTCCCGAAGATTCCCCTTACAAAGTTTTGTATTAATGCAAAAAGAGGACGGATTTATCAATCCGTCCTTTTAACTTATCAAATTTATTTATTATTCTTCAATCAAAGCGTTGATATCAGCAACCATTGCCTCAGGATCAAAGCCATGAACTCTGGCACCTGCTTCAAGGTTTTCAAATCTTGCAGCAGCACAACCGATACAGCCAAGACCGTATTTTTGGAAAATTTCAATGCTCTGAGGATATGCCTGTACTATATCCATAATATTCATTTCTTTTGTAACTTTTCCTGCCATAATATTTCTCCTTTTATTGACTTTTACACATTTATCATTAAACACATTATACAATAAAAAAGAAGGATGTGTATATGGAATTATTAAAAAAATTGTTTAAAGATGACGACAAAGTAGTGGGCTTGTGTGCGTTCAGAAAAGAAGAAAAACGCCGCAATTTCAGCAATTTTACATTTTCCGGACAAAAACTGGTATTCTATACCAATACAAAAAACAACTTTCTTTTAGGTACATAGCAAAAAAGCAGCCGAAAAACCGACTGCTTTAATTTATATTCGAGATTGCATTAATTACGCCATTAAATCAAGTTTATGAGCAAGAGTTTCAGACCCGGCAACTTTTGGATGTTCCAGATGATATGGCGAATTACCGGCACTAAATGCCTGTGCCATAAACGGATTGGAAACCTGTGCCTGTTCTGCACGCTGTGCTTCCTTAAAGTTAATCGGTTGCGTTCTGAAAAGATTAATTGCTTGAATCGGTGATATTCCCATAATTATACCCCATTAATTTATCCCTATATTATAATAAAAACAATTTCAAATCAAAAATTGCCTAAATTTGCTTCAAACATTAAGAAATATTAAGCTCTAAAATCCAAAGATTTACCTAGAACGGGACTTCCCTCAACCGACGGATATTCAAGATTGTATCCGCCACGCATAAAAAAGTTGGCATTCTGATTTAATGACGTTTCCTGAGGCCGTCTGCCGTTTGAGCCGTCATTTAACGAAACCGGCTGAACTTTAAATAATTGTTGTGCTTGTATTGCTTTAATTGAATCTAGCATTTTACATCTCTTCTTTTATTCTCTCAAATATATAAAACAAAATTTCTGCCTGTGAATTTCACAAACAGAAATTTTTGTTACAAATTTAACATTTGTCCGCAATCCGCGAAAACCTCTTAATGACGGCAAATACCGGAATAAACCTATTGGTCGCTTTCGTGATGATCTTTATCTTTCATCAATTTTTCAAAATCTGAAGGCTTAATACTTTGAACGAACTTTTTAAACTCCTGAGCTTCAGCCTCATCTTTGGCAGAATCTGTGGAAACAGAGCCGTTAGAAATAACATTTGCCGTAACAAAAATCGGAGCATCAACTCTTATAGCAAGAGCAATAGCATCAGAAGGTCTTGAATCTATTTCCAAAACCTCATCTTTGTCATTTATGAGAAAAATAGTGGCAAAATAAGTATCTTTTTCCACATCGTTAATCTCAATTCTGTCAATTTTATAACCGGTCTTTTCGATAATATTAATAATTAAATCGTGAGTCATAGGACGTGCAACCGTGAGATTTTCAATTTTTCTGATAATAGCACTTGCCTCTGCAGACCCTATCCAGATAGGCAGAGCCTTCCGGTTTTCCTTATCATGAAGAACAACAATAGGCGAACCTGTTCTTGTATCAAGAGCAATACCCATAACTTTCATCTCAATCATATATATAAACCTTTCTGAATTTAACTGTAATAAAAAGAATTCTACAATAATTATAGACGAAAAAAATAAATAAAAAAGATTTACGAAAAAAAATCTTTATGCTAGAATAGGGATACGGTTGAAAAAGTACCGCATGACAATAAAATATAGAAATGGAGTAGTGGCCGAGTGGCTGAAGGCGGCACCCTGCTAAGGTGTTATGTGGGTATAACCTGCATCCAGGGTTCAAATCCCTGCTGCTCCGTATAAAAATCCGCAGCAGTTCTGTTGCGGATTTTTATTATAGTTAAAAAGGATGAATGTTGTATTTTAATATCCGGTTGTAGTATATACAATATGGGCATACCTGCCCGACGAAACGTCTTTATATGTGGTGCTTTTTATCAAACCAACTGTTAATTTACAATAGTTTTAGTGCAATAATATAATCATGGCTTATAGTAAAGTTAAACAGTTTCGAACTTGCAAAAATCATTGTACTGACAGTATTTACAAGCTTTTTCCGAATAAGAAGGCTCAAACTTATATGATTTTATATTTGAAATTGCTGATTTAAATTTATTTTCAATATTCACACAATCATCGTCCGTTAAATCAATGGTCAAATTATTCGTGAATTCTTCGGGAAAAATGAATGTGGTTTCTTTGACTTTTTCACCTGTCGATTTTTCAAAATAATATTTATACAAACCAATCTGGTTGTAATAATCTTCGTGCTCTCCTCCTTCACAAATTATTTTTTCATTTTTAGCACTGCCGGTTTTGTAGTCATATATTGTGAAAGTACCGTCATCGTTTTTGTCAATCCTGTCGATAATACCTTTGAATTTTACCCCGTCAATTTCAAGAACTACCTTTTTTTCGGTTTCATACAAGTTTTTTACAGGTGTATTACAAAGCTGCACATAATATTCCGACAGGGCTTTTTCGCCTCGTTCTTCATGGATATTCCGCTGCTGAAGAGTTGATATAGGAAGGTTATTCAATTTCTGTTTAAATTCGGTTATAAACTCTTCTTTTGCAGGATATTTACCGTTTTCTTTGGCGGATTTAACTGCATATTCACAGGCAGCATGAACAGCCGAGCCGTAACTCATTGCATCAGGATTTCCGTCCTTTGCACTCAAATCCAATATGTAATCATACAAATACTGCCGCGGACATTTTAAATAGGTATTTATTGAACTTGGCGAAAAAGATTTACCTTCAAGCTTTTTATCAACAAGAGAACAAAAATCTTTTTCATAATCGTAATCTCTTTTTAATAAGGCTTTAGTCTGCTCTTTCCAGTATGACTCAATATCAAACGTAAAAGGTTCGGCTTCGGTTTCACACATTTGGGCAACTGCAGAGAGAAAAACGGTTGGAGTTTGTGCCGTTCCGTTAATTGCTTTTGGGCATGAAAGTCTTAAAGTATGCTTTGCCCTTGTCATTCCGACAAACATAAGTTTTATTGCATCAGAAATCTTTAATTCTTTGAGCTGTACATCCGTTTTATATTCTGAAATATCAACAGGAATAATAGGTTTAACAGAACGGGAACTGCTTTCCCAATCTCTGTTTTTTAAAGTCGGCATATAAACGTATTCAAATTCACGGCCTTTTGCGGAATGGTAAGTCGAAAGCTGAACCGCATTCATCGTAACCGGAGCTTTATCAGTTTTAACAGGGATTTCCTCCTCCTGACACATTTTAAGATATTCAACAAAATCTTCAAGACTGATTTTTTTATGAACATTTGAAAAATCTACGGCTTCATCAATAATTTTCTTAATTCCTGCTATATTTTCAACTCTGTTAACTTCTGAATTAATATAGTAATCAAAAATACCTGTTTTCCCGCCTGTTTCAAGGAGAACATTTTTGAGGGTTTCGTTAGTTTTGTAAGATTGTAAATGTTCAAAAGTCCGGATAAAACAATTAACTTTTTCCGGCTCGACAAAATTTTCCTTATCTGCAGCTTTAATCATATCCACAAAAGAACTGTAATGCGATTTTTGTTCATAAATTACGGCGAAATCAGCAGGATGAAAACTGAAGGGTTTTGACAAAATAAGTTTGAAAAACTTATCAGAATGCATTTCAGGATTCACAAGCATTTGCAAATAATAATAAAACACCGTTGATGATTTAATTTCAAAAATACTTTTCCCGTCTTTAAGTTCTGACGGGATGTTATGCTCTTTCAACATTTCAGCAAAAGTCAAAAGTTCCGCATTCCCTCTGGTGAGGATTGCTATTTCGGATAACTTTTTTTCACCGTTTTCATCAACAGGACAATCAGGAGAACTTATTAATTTTTCAATTTCTTCAACAATTTCCTGATACTCCTGAAAAATATCAGCATATCTGTATAATCTGACTTTTTTATCTTTTTTAATAATATTTTCATTTTTAGCAATCAATGACTTGTCAATATTATATTTCTTAAACTCCGGATTAACCTCAAGCCGCCTCATATCCTGCTCTGCAATTTTTCTTGCAGTATCAAGAATACTCTGCGTTGAACGCATATTTTCTTTGAGGCAAATAACTTTTGTATCAGGGAATTTCTGCAGAAATTTCTCGATAGTATCAATTCTTGCACCCTGAAATGTGTAAATAATCTGGTCATCGTCCCCGACAACAAAAACGTTTTCGCTCTCAAGAGCCTCCGTCAAATAAAATACAATTTCATTTTGTCTTTTATTAGTGTCCTGATATTCGTCGACAAGAATATATTCATACTTATTTGCGATTTGAGAAAGAAATCCTGAATCCTCCTCAAATTTTTCCAGAACAAGATTAATCATATCGTTAAAATCCAGGTAGTGAAGTTCTTCCATTTTTGAACGGTATAGTTCGTAAAACTTCCACAACTCCTGAGCCTTTGCTATTTTCTTTTCCAGACGGTCAATTCCGTCTAACAATTTTTGTGTAATTTTCTTACCCTGCTCTGTTTTTTCGCTCAATTCATTTTTTAATGCAATAAGCTGCGGTTTCCAATCCGGATTTGTTTCAATATTGTTGAAATAATTCTCTTTTGAAAGCCTGTTCATTTTAATTGCTTCTATACCTTTTTGAATTTCACCGATGAAATAATAAGGATCATTGCGTTTTGTTCTGTAAACTTTTGAATCAATTTCATCAATACATTCTTTCAGCAGTGAAACTGCTGCAGCATCAGGGATTTTTCTGATATTTTCCGGGAGTTCAAACTCCACCGGATTTTCAGAGAGAATTTCATTACAAAAACCGTGGTATGTATAGACATTCACACCGGTATCAGCTTTATGTAATTCTTTTTCAAGCCTTGTCTTAACTTCGTTAGTAGCAGCATCGGAGAAGGTCAGACACAAGATTTTTGAAGGCTCGATACCTTTTTCAATCATTGCCTTTATACGCTGAATCATAGTAAAAGTTTTGCCGGTTCCCGGCCCTGCCAGCACAAGATATTTTCCCTCAGTATTATCAATACATTCCTGTTGTTTTAAATTCGGTTTAAAGGATACAGCCATTTATTATTCCTCATATTATCGCATTAGCAGAATTCCAATCTTTTTAATATATTAACACAAATAAATATCCCAAACGGACGTGCATCCATGTTAAATTTACCAATTAAAACATATAAAAAGAATTGTAAACAAACATTAACATTTTCTGAAATTATTAAAGAAAATACGAAAATAAGCCGTAAACCATGGTGTAAAAGCATAAATTCAGGAAAGGACAGGAATCCGAATGGGTTTATCGGCATCACAAGCGAGATTATTGAGCATAACATCAAGGATATCTGATAACGAATTGCGTTCTCAGACAATAACAACTGCAAAAACTGCTCTTGCCAATAAAACAAGTCAGGCAAGCCAGGAATACCTTGCAGCACTTGATGAAACAAATATGTTCTTTTCAACCTATGATGCAGATGGCAATAAAGTAAGAGAAAAACTTACAGCAGCCTGCCTGTCACAATACGCACCGTTAAAGAATCAGTACGGGATTATTAACACCGACGGTCAGATAATGGTTTCTGAAATTGATGCACAAAATTATTTGGAAAGTGCGACGCTGGGGGAATTTTTGGAGAAATACGGCGTTGCGACGGTAGAAGATGTTCAGGTTGACAACCCTGAATATGTGGAACAGGCAATTTACATCTACGGCTCTAACTGGAAAGAATGGATTGAAGGCACGGCAGCAGAAGATACAGCCGGAGGTTTACAAGGTTTAAAACCTAACGAAGAGGACTACAATCAACTGATATGGAAAGAAACTATTAATGCAGAATTGTATCCGAAATTCGTAAATGCTTCAAAAGGCTGTCTTGACCACTGTTACAATAAAGAAGGTTCCGGAGAAGATTGTTATTTACACGTACTTGCACACCTTCTTGATTTGGAAGTAGATTCAAATGGCTCAATTATTACAAGTGCATATCCAAAAACTTTTACAACAACATACGGACAAGGAATTAGTGTTGATTCCGGCAAAATAACTTCGTCTAACATTTATGGGGGTCCTTGGAATGCACAACATACGAAAACACTTGAAATGAAGGAAGTATCCGAAGCTGTTTGTAATGAGACCGGCAAAGTTTATTATGCGGCAGAGGATGAAGCAGACAAAGCCCATTATGAAAGTCTTGCAACTTCAGGCTTAACCGGTAATGATTTACTTGTTGAACAACTTTTGAGTAACTACTACACAGATGAAAACGGTGAAACCCAATTAAAAACATTGAAACAGAAAATTATTGACTTGTACTATGTCACAGAAAATCGTCACAGCTTAGGTGTTGATTTTGATACAACTTTGATTAATGCGATTGAAAGATTCCAGGAAGATATGAAATTAAAAGAACTGACACCTGAAACCATTCCGGATCCAGAAGCTTATGAGGAAGCATATAAGAAATGGCAAACTGCTATGGAACAGGCTCTTGGAGTGCTGAACGGGTTAGACAGATATCTTACTGACGATCAGATAACTGTCACCGATGCTGATGAGGCTCAGTGGTATGTTAACCTATGGCACAGAATGAACGGGGCTTCCGACTACAAAGCCGAAATTGAAGGCGTAGAAAACGGTGCTCATCCTGAAACCCATTACCTGGGCCAACAGGAAGAAGAAGAAAAATACGCCGGTATGGAAAACTCTCTGATTAACGGCTTAACAGCTAACGGTAAACTTTTATGGACGGTTCTGGAAGACGGACTTATGAACAGTGCCGAATATCTGAATTACGGACTTAAAAACGGGACTCTGACTCTTGAAAGAGTTAACTTCTCAGAACCTACAGAAGACGGCTCTGGTATTGAACAGGCAACCTGGACTGCTATAATTTACTCAAATGCTCTTGATATTTCGGAAGAAGAAAACGAAAAAGCCATAACAAAAGCTGAAGTAAAATACCAGCAGGCAATGAAAGATATTGAAGCAAAAGATAAACAATACGACAATATGATAAGACGCCTTGATACAGAACACAACGCTCTGCAGACAGAATACGATTCTATCAAAAACGTAATCGGCAAAAACATTGAAAGAACTTTAAAAATGTATTCATAATATCCGAATAAAATAATAAATAAAAAACACTCTTTAAAAAGAGTGTTTTTTATTTGCCGAAGGCCGGACTCGAACCGGCACGTGGTTGCCC
>JADIND010000138.1 GCA_017694215.1 Candidatus Scatousia excrementipullorum
ATATTACCGTAGCTGTTTTTTCAAGTTTAATGGTAAAATTTATTGCTAATTAATGAAGCTTATTTCATAGTATCCGTTATTAATATAGAATTTCATTTTAACGGTTTCTCCTCTGTAATTTTGCGGAGGAGGATTGAACACAGGAAGTTTCATCAACATTAAATAAACTTGATCATTAACACTTTTATTTGTTGATTGATAAATGAATTTTCTGTTAAGAAGTTTACCGTTTGCATCAAATGAAAAGGATATTGCACAATCGCCTTCTCCTGTTATTTTGACTACATCCAGTTTGCTTAGCAAAGCATATCTGAGTGAATTTTTATAACGATCCCATTCTCCGCTGTCCATTCTTGCTACCGGTTTTGGAGCGGGAGTGATATTTTGTTTGGGTTTAATAGCTGATGCTTGGGAATTTTGAGGTTGCTGTTGTTTTTTTACAGGTGCAGGTGTTTGTATTTTTTGTTCGGATTGTTTATTTTGTTCACTTTTCTGCTCTGTCTGTTTCGTTTTTGGCGGAGTTTTTACCTGTTGCGGTTTAGAATTCTGGTGCTGTGTTGTTATATTTTGTTTTGGCTTCTGTATCGCTTTTGGCTGTGGTGCTGTTTGTGATTTTTGCTGAGGTTTTTGGGCTTCAGGTGAAAACCAGTTTTTTATAATTTGTTTAGGTTTTTCATAAACGGTAATAATATTCCTCTCTTCTTTTGTAGGCTGGTTTTTCGGAGGTGTTGAATCCCAGATTTCCTCAATATCCGGAATTTGAATTGAAGTTTTTTCTTTTGTAATATTTTTTTGTACAGTTTTTTGCTCAGGTGTTTTGCTGCCTGTTTCCCAGACTAAAAAAGAAAGAAGAATGCAAATTATAAAGATTACTGCCGATAAAACTTGTTTCGTCGGGAATGCTTTTAATGGTTTTTCTTTGATGTCTTCAATATATGTAAATGTGTCGTTTCCGCAATCACAGTAGTCGGGTTTTATTTTATATTCAGCATTACAAATATCACATCTGTACATTAATTTGTGACCCTTTCAATATCGGAATAATCATTCGGAGTTGTGTATCTGTCCTGATTGGATACTACAAATCCTCCTGCAACATTTGTGGTAATTCTTTTTGTTCCGGCCGGAAAGTTCAGGATAGGTTTTCCCTGATAGCTTAATAAAAGCGGTTTAAGTGCCTGAACAGCATAGTTTGTATATCCCGGAGTATCTGACCAGACTCTGAGATTTGATATCTGTCCGAACTTGTTTACAGTAAAAGAAAATCTGAAAACTGTTCCGTGCGGTGCCGCAATTCTGGAATCCCGCATAACTTTGTTTTGCAAATCGCTTCTCCATTTGTTCCAGACTATTAGTTCTTCTTCTTCTGTCAGAACCGGTGTACTTTGGACTTGAACCGGTTTCGGCTTTTGAACAACTTGAGGTTTCGGTTTTTCAACCTGTTTTTCAACCGGCTTTTGCTGTACCGGCGGCGTTTGTTTCTGTACTATTTTTTCAGGTTCGGACTGAGCGGTTTGTTTGTTGTTTACGATATCCATTATGGATTTTGGCAGTTCATATTTTTGTGATTGTTTCTGCTGTTGAGCGGGTGGTGTTTGGTTTTTTACTGTTTGTTTGTTAGTTTGTGAGGGTGTATTTATTTTTTTTATTGTCTGTTCCTGATATTGCGGTTTTATGTTTTGAGTTTTAATTGTTTGATTTTGAACGGTTTCTGTCTGCGGTTGAAATTGTATATTTTCGATTTCTTCATATTGTTCAACATGTACGATTTGAGTTTCATCTTCTGCCGTTTTTTCAGGAAGATTTTCTACAACAGCCTGAGAATGAGAAAATGCAAATTGTTTATGCAAGCCAGGTTTCATAACCAGTATTGCCGTGGTTAACAGTGCATATATTATTATCAATGAAATAATCAGTTTGTTGTTCATAAGCTTGTATAAGGCTGTACTGTCATTGGTTCAGCCAGCATAATCTGGAGATTTGTACCTTCCGGAACGTCAATATCCTCTCCTTTAGTTCCGAGTGCGGATACTGTGCCTAAAGCACCTCCGACAGCGGCACCTCCTATGAGTGATTTTACATCAGCTCCAAAAAGTAATGCAAGCGATGCAATAGCTACTCCGCCAAGCACACCTCCTGCAACTCTTTTGGCAATATTTGCAGCTCGTGATGAGTCTCCTACAATGTAAACCTTATTTGTTGAAAGGTTTATTACTTTTCCGTCAGGTGTCAGAATCTGATTGAAATTTATACCTATTCTTCCGTTGCCCATAGCAAATGTAGCAGGTCTTGAATCGATTACGTTCCCGTTAACAATACTACCCGCAGGTGCTATAACAACTCCGTTAAACATCCAGTCTTCCATAAGTTGTGCGGAAATTCTGTCGTTGTTTGAAATACTTTCCGAACTTATTCCTGAACTTAAAACTGCATTAAATTGTGTTCCGGCTTCTATATGTACAAGCGAACCAACAAGAACGTTAGTAGGTGTAATCTGTATTGGCTGCTGGGGAACACGTGCGATTTGTCCGTTGTCAAAGCGTTGCTGTGCTTCATCGCTGAAATCGTATTCTTCATATTGCGGCGGAGTCTGCTGCTGAGCTGCTTGATACTGTGAATTGTTTGATGAAACTGTTCTTATACTGCTCTTACTTTTAGCTAAGAAATCGGTTGCATCATTATAAAATAAGTCCAGAAACGCACTGCCTCTTATTCTTTTGTAGTCATACCCGTAGTCGTCCAGTATGGTTAAAAGTTCTTTATTCAATGATTGATTTTCGTTTGAAAGGTAATAATAATAGCAGTTATCTCCGTTTGGTTTAAGAACTATTATATTAAAAAGATTTTGTGCGGGATTTTCGTATATCTGATAATAATTTTGTTCTATAAGATTGTAGCCTATTTTGTTGAAAGCAGGTTTGAATAAAGTTTTTATCTGCTGAGAGTTCGCGTTTTCAATCAGATACAATCTTGCGACTTCTGCTGCCGTAGCGTTCTCAAATCCGAATATTAGAAATAAAAATACACATAAAATTTTTTTCATAACAGACCCGCTTTATGATGATATTATACTTACGGAAGAAGTTTTTGTAAACAGGATTTGCATTTAATGATATAAAAATATATAATTAATTTATGAAGATTAAGGTTATAATTGCGTCTGTTATAATAGGTATAGCTTTTGCCGGTGTGGTTCCTGTGTTTGCAAAAAAGGAGAAGGCTACTGTTTACAAGCAGAGTGATTTAATTAAGCAGCAGATTAATGTTTATACTCCTGACATATATAGAAGCGGAGATTTGGTTCAGTCGGGCCTTGGAATACGCGGGGATGTAATTGAGCTTGTTGTTGATTATTCGGGGAGTATGGACAGGTGGATTAAGCTTGCTGTTACGACTTTAAAGAGTATATTGCCAAAAATTTCACCTGAAACTAATGTTGGATTGAGAGTGTTCGGGCAGGATACGGGACAAATTTTTATTACGGCAATGTTTACAGGTTGTCAGGCAACTGAACAGATAGTTCGCCCTGCAAAACAAAATACCGCAGAAGTTATCCGCGGGCTTAACAAGTCAAAAATAGGTTACTCCACTCCGTTGACTTATGCTTTAAAAAGAACTGTTTACGGTGATTTTTCAGGTATTTCTCATAATACAAAGAAAAAAATTGTTCTTGTAACTGATGGCGGTGAATCCTGCAACGGCGATCCCTGTGAGTTTATTCGTTCAATAGCGGCTCTCCGTAAAGATATAATAGTTGATGTTATTATGGTTAACGGTTCAAATTCTTTGAAATGTCTCTCAGATGCAACTGGCGGTAGATATTATAATATAAATAATGCTCAGGATTTCGGAACTGCAATGGGTGTCTCTTTTGAAACACTGCCGGAAAATGCTTTTAAAAATACCAATCAAAATAATAATGTTCAAACTCAAGGTATCGGTGACGGTTATCACTATGAATATGTACCGTAAGGAGTAGTTCAGATGAGGGAGTGTGAAGATTTAAAAGATTTTGTGAATGAATTAAGATTTCAGGTAAGAGGTGTTGTGCCTGAAGAACTTAAATCTGAAGAAAAATACATACTGGATATGGTTTATACTATGTCTAAACTTTGTGCAGAAAATGTTTCAAAAGAGGATAATCTGAGTGTACTGCTTTGTAAATGTATTATCCGGATGGTTGCGGAAATGACGTTTCATAAAACGGTTGCTTTGCTGGAAGCAAATGTTCCTAAAGAGTATCATGAGACTGTGTTGCATCATATCAATTATCATATTTATAACTATTTAGGTAATTTTTATTCAGATCCTATCAATGATGTTGTTATAAAACTGGTTTGTGATCTTGTTGATGTTGAATACAATAAGGCATTGGATAATCTTTTTGAAAAAAAAGTAATTCAGAGTAGAGTTTATGAAAAAGCCGTGGCTGCCGGCAAAGATGTTTATGTCGTGCCCGTATCGATTTTTGATGTCTTAAAGTCGTCACCTTATGTTTCTTTTGCTTATATTATTTCATTGCCTGTTATATTTATTTCTGCTCTTATCTGCTTTTTGCATAGCGATATGATTATCGGCACGATTTTTCTTGTTATATTTATACTTTTACTGGCAAGATTTTTGACAAGGGAGAATGATATTGTCCTGAAACCGTAAGCCTTATCAAGCTGTTTGGGCTTTTGAATTGTTTGTTGATTAATTGTTACAATGTTGTTTTAAATTTTTTATTAGTTTATAATAAAACCGTTAATTTTTAGTTTTTATGAAGGGAGATATTATGATTAAAAAATTGACTTCTCCAAAAGCATTGATGGCTCTTCTGGCATCATTGTTTATGGGAATTTCGCCTGCTCTTGCAAGCGAAGCAGACTTGGTAGTCCCTAGTATCAAAGATATCAGCCCTGACAGTTTTAACCTGCTCCTTATCGGAATCGGGATTTCTGTTTTAGGACTGATTTTAGGGTTTATTGAATTTTTAAGAATTAAAAAATTGGATGTCCACACAGCTATGGCTGAAGTCGGAAACACAATTTTTGAAACTTGTAAGACTTACTTGATTCAACAGGGTAAGTTTTTGCTTGTATTGGAAGTATTAATCGGTCTGTGTATCGCTTTCTACTTCGGTTATTTACAGCAGATGGGAATTTCAAGCGTATTAACAATTCTCGGCTGGTCTGTTATCGGTATCCTCGGTTCTTACGGGGTTGCCTGGTTCGGTATCAGAATGAATACTCTTGCTAACGCAAGAACTGCCTTTGTTTCACTTAAAGGTAATCCGCTTGATATTTTGAACATTCCTTTAAAAGCCGGTATGTCTATCGGTGTTTTGTTAGTATCTGTTGAATTAATTTTGATGTTAACAATCCTGTTGTTTGTACCGGGCAACCTTGCCGGGGCATGCTTTATCGGTTTTGCTATCGGTGAATCTTTAGGTGCTTCAGCACTCCGTGTTGCCGGCGGTATCTTTACTAAAATCGCAGATATCGGTTCTGACTTGATGAAAATTCAATTCGGTATCAAAGAAGACGATCCAAGAAACCCTGGTGTAATCGCAGATTGTACCGGTGATAATGCCGGCGATTCTGTAGGCCCTACTGCTGATGGTTTTGAAACTTACGGTGTAACAGGTGTTGCTCTTGTTTCATTCATCCTTCTTGCCGTTATCGGACAGGAAAATCAGGTTCAGTTATTGACCTGGATATTTGTTATGAGATTCTTAATGATTGTAACTTCTGTTGTTGCTTACTGGATTAACGGTATTGTTGACAGAATTTACGCTAAAAATACAGAAAAATTCGATTTTGAAAGACCTTTGACTAACCTTGTATGGTTAACTTCAATCCTTTCAATCGCAATGACTTTCGGTGTAAGCTACTGGTTACTTGCACCACTTGGTGGAAACTTGTGGTTAGTTCTTTCCGCAATTATTTCTTGCGGTACTTTGGGTGCAGCATTAATTCCTGAATTTACAAAAATCTTTACTTCACCTAAAGCTAAACACACAGAAGAAGTTGTTACAGCTTCAAAAGAAGGCGGAGCTTCTTTAACAATTCTTTCAGGTATTGTTGCAGGTAACTTCTCTGCTTTCTGGATCGGTATGGTTATCGTAATGCTTATGGCTCTTGCTTATGTCGCAAGCTTGCATATTCCGGCATCTATGATGTCATACTCATCAGTATTCGCATTCGGTCTGGTTGCATTTGGTTTCTTAGGTATGGGACCTGTTACAATCGCTGTTGACAGCTACGGCCCTGTAACCGATAATGCTCAGTCCGTTTATGAATTATCATTAATTGAAGAAATTCCGAATGTCGGCGAAGAAATCGAAAAAGAATACGGTTTTAAACCTGACTTTGAAAATGCTAAACAATACCTTGAAGAAAACGACGGTGCAGGAAATACATTTAAAGCAACTTCAAAACCTGTATTAATCGGTACGGCTGTTGTTGGTGCTACAACAATGATTTTCTCATTAATCCTCGTTATTCAAAATACACTCGGTATTCAGCCGGAAGCAATCCTTAACATGTTAAATCCATATACATTGTTAGGTTTACTGACAGGCGGTGCGGTAATTTACTGGTTCAGCGGTGCTTCTATGCAGGCTGTTACAACAGGTGCTTACCGTGCAACCGAATACATCAAAGACAATATCAAACTCGGTGATGCTGACAGCAAATCCGCTAACGTTGCAAATTCAAAAGAAGTTGTAAAAATTTGTACACAGTACGCACAAAAAGGTATGATTAATATCTTTATTTCACTCTTTGCATTTGCACTTGCACTTGCTTGCTTATCAGCACCGAACTGCACCACTTCCGCTCCTGTAGCATTCTTTGTAAGCTACCTGATTGCGATTGCCGTATTCGGTCTGTTCCAGGCTGTATTTATGGCAAATGCCGGCGGATGCTGGGATAATGCTAAGAAAATTGTTGAAGTTGATATGAAAGAAAAGGGCACACCGCTTCATGAAGCAACAGTTGTCGGTGATACTGTAGGTGATCCATTCAAAGATACATCTTCAGTTGCTATGAACCCGATTATCAAATTCACAACGTTATTCGGTTTACTTGCAATGGAAATTGCAATCAGCGAATCTTTCAGAAGTATCGCTCCGATTGCAGGATGGGTATTCCTTATCATTGCATTAATTTTCGTAGTACGTT
>JADIND010000139.1 GCA_017694215.1 Candidatus Scatousia excrementipullorum
TGGAAATGCAGGGAATATGACTCTGTCCTTATGTATGCTAACAAGTGGTTTGCATCGTCGAAGACATGCAACCACTGCGGGGAGGTTAACACCGAACTGAAGTTGAGTGACCGCGAGTGGGTATGCCCGAAATGCGGATGCATCGTGGACAGGGACTACAACGCCGCCTGCAACCTGAGGGATTACTTTTTCAGGGTGATGGATTTAAGGAATATAAACAGTACCGATGGAACTGCGGGAATTGACGCCTGTGGAGACTCGTCCTCTACATTGAGGGAAACCTTGATGCAAGCCGGGTCAGCGAAGCAGGAATCTTCAGTGGGCGACCCTGAAGCCCCCTCCTGTTACAGGTGGGGGTAGTTCACGTAAAACAAAATGACTGATCATTCGATCAGTCATTTTTTCCATACCGAACAAGCCAAGG
Organism: Candidatus Scatousia excrementipullorum; assembly: GCA_017694215.1. Lineage (GTDB taxonomy): Bacteria > Cyanobacteriota > Vampirovibrionia > Gastranaerophilales > Gastranaerophilaceae > Scatousia > Scatousia excrementipullorum. The sequence continues at coordinate 425 of JADIND010000139.1, forward strand.
GTTAAAGAACTTGGCTGGATATCATTGAATATAACTTGTTTATCTGTTTTGATGTGAATGCATATGGCTCCCCATTAGGCTTGGGCTTACCATCTCTACATTTATAAAAATAACTTCTTGCCGAATCTTTATCTTTCCACGGCCATAGACGATAAGCATAGTCAGCACAGTTTACGCCATCTTTTTTAAGAAACTTAATTACTGATTTCCTCATTTGTCGAAGTTCAGGCCTTTTATCTGACTCAGAGTCTTTATCCTTTTCTGTTTCTTTTTTTTCCGCCTTTTCGGTAATCAAGGATTCTTTAATTATGGCACGAGCAATATTCTTTATGTGCTCTTTTAATATTTGTTCTTCACGAGTGGTCATAATATAGAAAAATCAAATCTAATATATAAATATGCGATATAAAAAAAAAAGAGAGAATGTTAGTTTCTCTCTTTTGATAATAGTTAATCTAAGGCAATCTCATTAGCAAAATGGTTCAGACTCGTTTTCAAAATTTTGACAGCCATTAAATCGGTCAAGATATCTGTCTGTGCATTCAATTGTTCTATCATATTTTTCAGAAAATTGAGAATAGACAGTGTCAAATGTATCAAGGAATTGTTTTAAATCTGATTTGAAAGCGAGTAGTCGAGACATGACTTCCCAATAGGCTGCTTTTTCAGCTTTTGCATAAGCAATTTTTTGACCTGTAGTTAAATCGAAAGTATCATTTTCCGAGCATTTTGCTATTCCGATAGAAACAAAATAATCATCAATGAAAAGGTCTTTCAGCAAATGATTATCAGGGGTTTTTACTGTAAAAAACAGTTTACATGCTACTTTGTTTTCATGACGATAAAATTCATTTCCCAAAATGGAAACCTTAATGGCTGAATGATCAAGTAGTCGGCCAAAAATGTAATTAGGTAATTTAAACATAATTGTATTAATTTAAAATTGTTGACTATAATAGCTAATATTTACAAATTAATTAATTCTTCAAAATCGTTGGATATATCATCAAGGGATTCAATGGAAAATTGGTAAAAGCCTCCTTCTGTATTTGGAATATCCACAAAACTATATGTGATATTATCTTTATTTGAGATATCCCATAAAACATATCCATGCCCAGATATTGTTTCACCAAAGTCTTTTTGTGAAATGCTTGAACAATAAACTATTTTAACCCCATTTTCTTTTATTTCTTGACGTTTATGTATATGTCCAGCAATAACAAAATCACATCCTTTGAAGATTGCACCGTCAAGCGCATTTTTTGTCACATGATTAGTTGATGTTGTGGCCCCATTGACAGAACCATGAATTAATCCGACATATGTATACTCAAGACCCTTTTTATTGTTTTTATCTTTTTCAATTTCAATGTCTGGCGACTTAAAACTTTCAAAGGTTGAATATAGGCACCAAGCTATATTATCATCTATTAGTATTCCGGATTTATAATTCAGGTCCCTATCAAGATAAATAATATTTTTAAAATCCCCAACATAAAACAGCGGAGTAATAGAATCCATTCTATTGGGGTTATTTGCAAGATAATCATGATTACCGGCAATTATAATTGTTTTACAAATGCCATTTAACTTCTTTAAGAAGTCATTGAATGCGATCAGTGATTCATTAGTAATATTTGTCTTATTATGAAAAATATCACCGGCAATGACGATTCTTACTTTATCAGGAGAACCTTCTTTCTTTACTATATTTTTACAATCTTCAATAAACCTATCCAATATTGTATTTAATTCAGGAATACCTTTATAGGAAGGAATATGAATATCACTACAAGCAATTATTTTAGTTACCATAATTTAAATTAAATCAAAAGTTCTATTTCTGAAAATTGTTTACGCTGTTTTAATGCATTAATAAGTCCCCGTTTGCCTTCGTTCTCGAAGATTTCCCCAAAATCCTTATACGGAATTGAATCTGTACCTAATCGTAAATACCAAATTCTGTTACGAAGCCTCCCGGTATTTAATAAGTTATATATCCTTTTGGTTTCATCTATTAAAGTATCACCATCAAGGCATATTGTTATATCAGCATTTGCAAAATTACGTATTTTTTTATAAAGTTCACAATTTCGAGTTAATTTTTTACCAAGAAGGGATATAAAATTTCCATTTCCATATAGGCAGTCTATAGC
>JADIND010000140.1 GCA_017694215.1 Candidatus Scatousia excrementipullorum
GCGGGAACGACGCAATTACGGCAAGAATACTTATCACAAACCAGAGAGCAAGAAATTTAAAAGTTCTGTTTGTCACAACAGCATTGTGTGCCGGAAAATCATAAACTTTTCCGGTATTAATTGCACTTTCCGCCATAGAGTTTAATGCCCCGTATGCAACAAGAAAATCCCAAAAGGCCTTCAGGAAAAGAAGCATTCCCGGAACCGTAATTAAGATTACACACAATACTATACTCGAAAAACTGTTAAAAAATGCATAAGTAGAGATTAATTCGGGCAATTTTGCAGTATAAACCGAAGCTAATCCGAAAATTAACGCAAGCCCGATAAGCTGCCCAAAAACAGGAAAAAGCATGTACCTGGTAAACGGCCATATATTTGCCCCATAAACTCTCACGCTTTCCAAGAGGACACTTAAAATTGAATTTTCAACTTTTATTTTTGCCATAATTATCTCCTTGAACCGGTATTTATCCGGGTTGTTAAACTTCTACTTTTGTATAATAATTTTATTACAAATAAATTTAAAAAAACAATGATTGACTATAAAGAAATAATAAAAACATTTACTGAACAAGATTACGAAAATGAGCGTGTGAATTTACACCTCCATACAACCTATTCAGACGGCAAAGGCGATTTTTGCGATTTAATAAAACAGGCAAAAGAAAAAGGTTATAAAAAAATTGCAATCTGCGACCACAATACGTTGAAAGGGTATGAAGAAAACGGTATTGATGATATTGTAATACCTGCCGTTGAATTTGATGTATGGTGCGGTTATGTGTTCCTTCATCTTCTTGCCTATGGTGTAGACATTAACAATCCGGAACTGCAAAGTTTTTGTGCAAAATCAAAACGCGAAACAGAACTTGATATTATAAGAATTTTTTCAACCAGAAATATAAAAAAACTTATCAATGCAATACATAACGCCGGCGGAATTGCTGTACTTGCACACCCTGCATGCTGCTGGGCAATAAGCCATGACAGGTTTGTAAAAAAATTAATCTCATACGGACTGGACGGAATTGAAGTTTATTACCCATACAAACGCCACCGCGGGATAATCAAATTCACAACCGCAAATAATATTGAAAAAATAGCGGACAAATACGGGCTCATTAAAACCGGAGGAACAGACCTGCATGGAGAAAATCTGTAAATATTCCTCCTGAATTTCTACCCCGCACCGGTAATTATATAAAAATTACTCGTTACCAGCGTAAATCCGTACGTAGTTCCAGTAACTTCTGAAAACTTTTTTCACATAATTTTTTGTTTCAGGATATGGAATTTGTTCAACAAATTCATCCGTATCATTATAATAAATGTTTTGTTTCCAGGAATTAACCGAACCGATACCTCCGTTATAAGCTGCTATTGATGAAATATCCATTCCCGAAAGCAAACTTTTCAAAAATGCATAATATGCATTACCAAGACGAATATTATCATCCGGATTTTTTAAATTGTATTTTGCAATACCGTTTTTCTTTGCGACTTCAGCAGCTGTTGCCGGCATAAGCTGCATTAACCCGACAGCCCCGGCTCCGCTTTGAATATTCGGATTAAAATAACTTTCTTCTCTTACTATAGAAAGCATTAACGGTACATTATTCCCGAATTTATCAGCATCAGCCTTAACCTCATCAAAGTAATGCAAAGGATAAACAAGCCTCCATCGTAAATCATATTTATCCGGCTTTTCTGTTAATTCATCCATTGCATCGCGTGCAGAAACTATAGATTGGCTGTAATTTCCTTTTCTGTACTCAATCCAGCTTTTCAAAAATCCGTCGCCTCTTGCAAATTCCTCTAACACATCAAAATCATTTAAAGAAATCAATGTTTCAAGAATAGGAGGTTTTTTGTTGTAAGGATATTCAACCGGCTGTTCTTTTATATTATTTGTAATCAAAGCCCCTCTTGTATGATTCATACGCAGATAGGCTCTGTACGCATAATAATTGTCAGGATATTTTGCTATAACACTCTTATAGTAGCTCATATAGCCGCTGTAATCATGCTTTTTCTCGGCAACTCGTCCCATCCAGTACATAACCATAGGAGTATATTCGGAATTTTTAAATTTATTCAAAAAATCCATCCCGATTTTTTCGGCATTTTCCAAATCATGTTTTCTGATTGTTTCAAGAAATATCTGCGAAAGTGCATCATCAACAAAAGGACTGTCAGGATATTTTAAATACAAATCTTTAAAACATTGTGACTTTGCAACACTATCCGAATATGAACATTTTATATCCCAGATATAATCTTTTCCCTTAGAATTAGCCAGATAGAACAAACGGTTTGCACCTTCATATTTTGACGGGAAAAGTTTTAAATATGTATCAACAGCATCATAAATATCATAATTATCAATATATTGAGCATGATGCTGCAATCCCCACTCCGTCAGATATTTAACCCTCGGCATATTTCCGAGAGCATAAGCATTTTGAACTTCAATAGCCCATGATTCTTTAAAATTTACTTTTTTTAAAAGCTCTTCCGCTTTTTGAAACTCATTGAATAAATAATACGATTTAGCCATCAAGAGGTAATCATCCGGCGTAATCTGTTTATCAAGAGAAAGCCAGTTTTCGATTACATTTAACGCAAGCCTTCCTGACGGAGCTTTCTTTAAATAATGTCTGAAATAATTTTCTACATCTGTCTTTTTGGATTCCGGAAAAATTTTATCAGGCGAATTTTTATAATGGTTCATCAAAATCAAACCTGAATAATATTCTGCAGCAATAGCGAAATCTGTATGCGGATAAGCCTCAATAATTTCATCAAAATATTTTTTTGCAGTGGCAGGATCTTCTTTAACTAATGCTTGAGCAGCAAGATACTTAGCTTTCGGACTGAGTTTATGATTAGGATAAATCTTAAACAGAGCCCTGTATTTTTTAACAGCAGTATCCATATCTTCAATTTTTTCAGCACATTCAGCCTGATGATAAACCGCTACCGGCTTCAACTTTGAGAAAAAACTAACTCTTGAAAACAAATAATAAGCATTTGCATACTTTTCATTTTTCAAATCTTCAAGAGCTTCTTTATAAACCTTTTCGCTTTTTATCGGGGACTGATAAATCATCACTCCGATAAACCAACTAACAACTATAATCCCAATCAGTATTAATAAAAATTTTCTCTTACTACCCATACCTGACTATATTTTAGCAAAAGAATGCGAAAAAGGAAATAGCAAAAAAATTTTTGAGAAGTTTTATATAAACAAAGAGTAAAAAATGAATATAAAATTTAACAATCCGGACAAAAACATAACATTTACGGCACTGCACGTAGCACGGGTAAAAAATAAAATTCCTGACATGCAGAACATTTGCATTGATATTTATAAAACAACAGAGGAAGACATCAATTTCATAAACAATTTAAAAAAATCAACCGACTTGCACAAACTAATGCCGGAAATGAGATTTACAGAGGCAGATGTGTGGCAGGAATTATTCAATATTGCGGCAGACAAAGCCAAATATAACGGCTATGTTGCATTCCATAACAATAAACCATGCGGACTTATGAAATTTACACCATCTGACAGTGCATACTATCTGGATATAATCTGTACAATCCCGACGGATATAAATAAAAAGATTCCAAATGTGGGAAAAAGTTTAATGGGCATAATGTTTGATGAATTTGCAAAAAGCAAAGCCCCGCGAATAGAATTAGCGGCAGTGACTAATGCACCATTCCATGCGGTCAGCAAATACATGCGGCTCGGTTTTAAACAAACAGGCGGTGAAAACGGAGTTGTAGCAATGAAACTTCTAAAAGATTCACTGCCGGAAACATTAAAAAAGTTAAAAACTTATATAAGAACTGAATATCTGAAA
>JADIND010000141.1 GCA_017694215.1 Candidatus Scatousia excrementipullorum
ATTATCTATTACTTTTTTGAATACTTCATTATCAGCATTAATCTTTTTAGCATGTTCTCTTGATTCTTCAAGACGTTTTTTTACGTCTTCTTTTAATTCTTCAACTGTTTTGAAGGAACCTGCTTTCTGTGCAAGTTCATCATTTAATTCAGGAACAACGGATTCTTTAATTACGTTTAATTTAATTTTGAAAGTCGCATCTTTACCTTTCAGAGAATCATCGTGATAATCTTCAGGAAATTTAACGTTTATTTCAAACTCATCGCCTGCGTTTTTACCGGTAAGCTGTTCTGCAAAACCCGGAATAAAGTTTGAATTTGCAAGATTCAGATTGTAATTTTTGGCAGCACCGCCTTTAATTGCTTCGCCGTTTACAAATCCTTCAAAATCAATATTTACAATATCAGTATCTTTAGATGCTCTGTCAGAAATGATTTTTTCTTCCGCATAATTTTTTCTTACTCTTTCTAGAGTTTCATTGATGGCATCTTCTGTTACCGGAACATCATTAACTTCAACGGTTAAATTTTTATAATCTCCGAGTTTTACTTCCGGTCTTGTTTCAACCGTAACAACTACGTTCAAATCTTCGCCTTTTTTGAAATCATAAGATGTGATGTAAGGCTGTGTTATAACATCAAGATTGTTTTCCTGAATTACTTCTGCTATAACTTTCGGCATCATACCTTCGAGAGCTTCCTGCTTAATTCTTTCTTCACCGATTTGTCTTTCAATAACCTGTCTAGGTGCTTTACCTTTTCTAAACCCGTCAACATTAATATGTTGTGCTATTCTTTTTACGGCTGCATTGTATGCGTTTGTTGCTTCTTCTGCAGGAATTGTGATGTTTACTTTTACTACATTCTCTTTTTCATTTTCTAGGGTTACTTTCATAATCATATCCTTTTAATTATTATACATGTATCTTTCCAGATTATACCGCAAAAAACTTTTTGTGCAAGTCCACTAAAGAGATGAGGTGCGTATCTTTTAGATTTTTGCACTTGAAATTTTTTATGTTAAAATTTTTCTTATGGTTAGACTAATAAATGAAAATAATATCTGGATTTTAAAGAATGCAGCATTAGGTTATATGAAGTTTCAGGAGCCTTTTACTCACATTGTGGAAATCAACCAGAAAAAGATTGAGTCATGCATTTATGTTATGTGGCATTCCGATCAGTTTTGTGTTTACGGGATAAATGACAGAACAAAAGTCAATGTTTTAATAAGTACTTCTCTGGACGGTGAAATTGTTGCGTACGCGGCAAGCGGTCTCGGACTAAAAATCGTCCGCGGTTCTTCAGGGAAAAAGGGGGCGGTTGAATCTTCCATGCAGATGCTTGAACGGTTGAAAGAGGGAGAAGATGTTGCCATAATGGTTGACGGGCCGGGCGGGCCTTATCATTCTGTTAAAAACGGTGCAATAAAGCTTGCAAAAATGTCAGGGCGTCCGATTGTTCCTGTTGTATGGTATTCGGAAGATAAAACCTTTCATAAAATTCCGACTTGGGATAAGATGACTTTCCCTGTATTTAACGCAAGAATTATAAATTTATACGGAGAGCCGATTTATGTTCCGCATAATCTTGAAGACGAACAGCTCAAAGAATATAAAGTTTTGATAAAAAACACTCTTGAGGACCTGCAGAAAAAATGCCCTCAGGTATTTAAGGAGGCGTTAGAAAAAGATTTATGGAATCCAAAGAAAAAAGCGTAGTTTTTTCAATCCTGCAATTCGGTTCCGTTACCGGCAATAAAGCTGAAAATTATAAAAAGGTTGAAAAGTTGTTGAAGGATAATCTTTCTTCAGAGGCAGATTTCCTTGTTTTGCCGGAAGTCTGGACTTGCGGATGGTCTTGTATAGATTTTCCCGCATGTTCTGAATTCATTGAGAATAGTGAAACGGTTGAATTTCTGTCAAAAATTGCAAAAGAAAATAATGTTAATATTCTTGGCGGGAGTTTTATTCAAAAAACAGGTGAAGGTAAATGTTTAAATACCTGTCCGGTTATTGATCGTAAAGGGCGGCTTATTGCTTTATATTCGAAAAATCATCTTTACTCTTATTGCGGATGTAACGAGGGAGATTATATTAATGCCGGAGATTCTCCAGTTATGGTAAATATTGAAGGTGTTAACATAGGGCTCACTATCTGTTATGATATAAGATTTCCTGAAATATTCAGAGCATACAGGCTTGCTGGTGCTGATGTCCTTGTAAATATGGCTGCCTGGGGGATTAAAAAGCCGATTCCATGGGAAACTTTGACACGAGCAAGAGCAATAGAAAATCAGTGTTATATGGTTGCTCTCACTCAGTCCGGGCGTATTAAAGATGATGAATGGAATATAGGGCATTCATTTATTTTTGATTATGTCGGAGAAACTATTGCCGAGATAAAAGACAATAAAGAGGGGCTTGTTTCTGCTAGAATAAGTTTTGAAGATATGTATAAGTACAGGAATACTTGTACTATACTTAATGATATAAGGGAAACTTACGAGGTTAAATGTGTATGAAAAAACTAGTTGCCATATTTGGATTGTTTGTGGTGTTTATGTTTGCACAAGCAGCTTTTGCCGCAAACGGTATTGATAAAGCTATTTCAAAATCTACCGTAAAAAGAGGAACTATATCGGTTTCCGTTAAAAATCTTACAACAGGCGAAACAGTTTATGATTTGAATTCGGATAAACTTGTTCCGCCTGCTTCTACGCAAAAACTGGTGACTCTTGCCGCCTCTCTTGATACACTAGGGAAAGATTATACGTTTAAAACTTCACTTTATAAAACTTCAAATAATGAGTTGTATTTAAAATTAGGCGGTGATCCTTTTTTAACCTCAAAAAATCTTGATACACTTATGGCAGAGGCTAAAAAAAAGAAAATTATTGAGCCGAAAAATATTTTTATAGATGATTACGTAATGGATTCGGTTGAATGGGGCGAAGGCTGGCAGTGGGATGATGAACTTAACCCTCTGATGACCAAATTCGGATCATACAACCTTGACGGAAACCTTCTGGAAGTCGTGGTAATGCCTATGGAAGAAGGTACTCCGGCTAAAATTTATACTAAAAAATTCTACCCGCTTACATTTATGAATATGGTTACAAGCGGAGGAGGAAATAATATTGAAGTTGAAAAAACTGCTGTTTCTCTGCCTGATATGTTGACAATTAAGGGAACGGTTTCCAAACCGGAAATTTTTAAAATTCCTGTTAACAATTTGAAAAGATATTTCAGGTTACGATTGGAAGAAACAGCAAGCAATAACAACCTTGAATATTACGGTAATTACATGCAGAAAAAAACTCCGGCAGCAAATGTTTATCTTGTGGCTGAGGTTACTCATCCTATACAAATGGCTGTGGATGCTGTTCTTGAAAATAGTAGTAATCTCGTAACCGAAACTGTTTTTAAACTCGCAGGCGGTAAATTTGTTAATAATACAGGTTCCGTAAAATCGGCTCTTGAAATGTTTGAGGCTTACTGTAAAAAGCTTAATCTTGATACAAATGATATAAAGATTGTTGACGGCAGCGGAGTTTCAAAAAATAATCTTATGAGTGCGGATTTTATGACCGATTTTCTGCTTGCAATGTCAAAAAATGAACAGTTTGAAACTTACAAAAATGCAATGGCTGCACCGGGAGAAGGTACTTTAAAGGACAGAATGCTTTATTTCAGTGGTAATTTGCGAGCTAAAACTGGTACTCTTTCTGATATAAGTTCTATTGCCGGATATATAACTTCTCAAAAAGGTACTAATCTTGCATTTGATATTATGATAAATGATGCAAAAACTTCCGGAGCAGATAAAAAAATGCTTGAGGAATATATTATTCGTGCTATATATACTGAATATTAGAGTTGAGCCGGTACAAAATTGTGGCACAAATTGGCTAAAGAAAAAGAGTTGAGAATATTCAACTCTTTTTTCTACCTTTAATTACGGGTTGACGGATTAAAGAATATTAGCCCAATAGCTGTTAGGGTTCCAAAGGCTGCTGCTCCTCTAAGAGCGTTGCCCAGCCTGAATTCAGGTAGAAAACTTTTTATTTTATTGTAGCTCTCTTTTAATAGGGGGGTATTTGCAAGTTCATATAGTTTGTTGGATGTGATGGTAAATTTTTTAGCGATAGCATCCTGCATATTATGATATAGAGTTTTTACTTCAAGTCCGCTGTTAGGCAAAGCTTTCATTCGTTTCATACGGTCTTTTCGGACAGCTGCTACCGCTTCTCTGTATTCGTATATCGGAAATTCAAGGGTCTTTTTTATTTGTTTTTTCTGTTTTGTCAGTGAGATTAATTCATCCTGCAGTATTCTATTATCAGGAGTTTCTGCAAGTTTTTTGCTTGTATCGCTGAATCTTCTGTTTATATTTATAAAATCGGTTTCTTCAATGGCTTTTTGCAGAAATTCTTTTTTGTTTGCCAGATGTTGTTCAAGAGCAGGGTCAACACTTATTGACACAAATTTCTTGTGCCATTTTTTTGCTGCACTTTTAATTTTTTTATCCTGCGAACGACCTGATTCCCGGTATTCTTTGCCGGCATCTTTCAGTAGATTTAAGGATTTTATTTCGTCTTCGCTCATAACTTGCAGCACTTTTGAATTAAACGTTTCATCAAAATACTGCGGTGATTGAGTGAGTATTCGTTTCAAAGAATACTTTTTAGGTTTGCCGAGTGTGCCGACACAAAGACCTATAAAGGCTCCCGTTCCGATTTTGGATGCAGGACTGATGCATAATGAATTATTTTCCATTACAGCCTCCGATATTCTTTAATCTAAACTCCTAATAAACCTGTGTACACAGATTAACTCATAAAAAAATTTTTTGTTGTAATTTTTTGTATAAATTTACAACTTGTAACAATTAGTATTCCTGAAAATGCTGTGTTATACTGATTTTATAAATCCGGAGGTATTATGGATCCTATTGTTACCGTTATTATTACAACTTATAATATTGTAAATGCAGATAAGGTGGATGATTTTAATCTGTTGATTACGCTTTTGTCCAAGCAGACTTATCCTGAAATAGAAATTATTGTAATTGATAATGCATCAAATGATGAAACAGGTGTTTTATTAAAAGATTATAAAAGCAAAGGTTACATAAACTTTTTCTCAGAAAGGGATACAAGCAAATTTGACGGGTTTAACAAGGGGATTATGAGGGCTCACGGAAAATACGTTGCTTTTTTAAGCTGTGACGATTTCTGGCATGATATTACAGCTATTCGTGATGTTGTGACACTTTTAGAAACTGAAAATGCGGATTACTGTTATTCTGCTGCATACTGCTGTCATCCAGAAGGGTTTGTTTTTCTTTTCCCTCCTGTTATGAATTCTGGATTTCAGGTTATGCCTTGTGCAAGACAAGGAATGCTGTTTAAAAAATCAGTTCTGGAACAACTGAATTATTTTGATACAAAATTTAAATTGTTTGCTGATTTTGATTTGATTATCAGGCTTAAAATGAAAAAATTTAAGGGAGTATATTACGATGCCAACTTTACAACTTACAAAATGAGCGAGAAAGTTATTCAACAGCCTGATAAAACTCTGGAAGAATGCAGACAGATTTTCTTTAAAAATTACAGGGGATTGACAGCTTTAAATAATGATATTCTTGATAAAATGGTGAAATTTTCCGAATTTCCGCAAGATTTACTTGCAAAGTTATCAACTACGGTTCCGCAGGAGCAAAGACAACAGTTTCTGGCGGATTGCGAGGATATACATAAATCCAGAATTGAAGCTGATGCACAATTAAAGGCTCAGCAAAATGCCCAATAATTAGTTTGCAAAATATTTTTTGCGTCGTATGATAGTATTAGAGTTAAGAAAGAGTAGTAGGTTAAGGGATAATTATGAAAGAACAAAAAATTGCCGTTATAGGATGCGGAGTATGGGGCAGAAATATTGTCCGGAATTTTTATAATTTGAATGTCCTCGATATTGTCTGTGATTTGGATGAAAGCAATCTTCAAAAAGTCAGGGAACAGTATCCGGGTGTAAAAACGACAAATGATTTTAATGACATTATAAATAATCCCAAAATTACATCAGTTGCTGTTGTTACTCCGAGCCACACTCATTACAAAGTTGTAAAAGCCATGCTTGAGGCTGGAAAAAATGTTTATGTTGAAAAACCTATTTCAACTGTTGCACAGGAAGCTAAAGATTTAACGGAACTTGCACATCAAAAAGGACTTGTTCTTATGGTAGGGCATTTACTTTTATATCATCCTGCAGTTAACAGATTAAAAATGCTTATTGAAGAAGGTGAACTCGGTGATATTGTTTATGCACAGAGTGACAGATTGAATGTGAATTTCTTCAAAAATGACAGAAGTGTTATGTGGGATTTGGCTCCTCATGATGTTTCAATGATGAGTTATGTGACGGGAAAAGATCCTGTCAGTGTTATTGCGGCTGTCGGGTGTTCTTCTGAACAAAATGATATTATGGATATTACCCATATCACTATTGAGTTTGAGGATGGAATGGTAGGTCAAATTTCTGACAGCTGGATTACACCTAAAAAACATGTCCAGCTGCTTGTGAGGGGTACAAAGGCTACTGCAATTCTTGACGATACAGTTCAGGAAAATAAACTGGTTATATATGATAATTTTAAGAAAGATACTTCACAAAATATAAGTCTGGATTATCTTGAGATTGAACCTTTAAAATTGGAATGTCAGCATTTTATAAGCTGTTGTGAAAACGGTAAAAAAGCCCGTTCGGACGGTGATAACGGCTTTATGGTAACCACAATTCTCGAGCAGGCTGAAAAAATTATGCTCGGTGACAGAAGAAAGAAACTTGACGAAGTTAATTTTGCCCTGTCCAGAACTAAAAAGTAAAAGAGAGGATATTTATGGATATAAAAAATAACACTGCGAATATTGTTTCAATAAGCAGAGTTTTTGTGGCGTTTATTGCTATCGGTTTGCTTTTTGTTAATACTAAATCCGCATATTTAGCGGCAACCCTTCTTACAATAATTGCATTTGCAATGGACGGGGTTGACGGATATATTGCAAGAAAGTACAATCAAGCATCCGAACTCGGTTCGGTTCTTGATATTATGGGTGACAGAATAGTAGAAGCGTCTTACTGGATTGCGTTCGCGGTTATGGGATGGTTGAATATATTATTCCCTATTATTTGTGTTACCAGAGCTTTTACGACAGACAGCATAAGAAGTGTCGCTTTGTCTAAGGGAATGACGGCATTCGGCTCAAAATCAATGCAGTCAACAGCCTGGGGTAAGTTTATTTGTTCTTCGAAATTTATGAGAATAAGTTATGCTGTGGCAAAAGTTTTGGCATTTATTCTTTTAATTTTTGTTAATACTCCGAACTGCGAAATCTGTACTAAATTTTATTTACCCGAAATCGCAATAATTCTGGCATGGATTGCAATTATTTTCTGTGTAGTAAGAGCAATTCCTGTTGTAGCCGAAAGCGGAAAACTTTTTGAAAAACAATAAATAAGGCATATATTATGGCAAAATTAAATATTGTTTTATATGAACCTGAAATTCCTCAAAATACCGGTAATATTGCAAGATTGTGTGCCTGTACCGGTGCGTCTTTATATCTTGTGGGAAAGCTCGGGTTTTCCCTTTCAAGCAAATATACAAAACGTGCCGGCTTAGACTACTGGGACAGTGTTGACTTGCATAAAGTTGATACAATGGAAGAATTGTTTGAGGCGAATAAGGGTGCTAACTTTTATTATCTGACAACAAAGACAAAACGGCTTTATACGGATGTAAAATTTCAGGACGGTGATTTTATCGTATTCGGGCCTGAAACAAGAGGTCTGCCTGAAGTTTATGTGAAGGATAAAAATGCTTTGACTATTCCGATGAAAGAAGGACAGAGAAGTTTAAATCTGTCAAATTCAGTGGCGATTGTAGCTTATGAGGTTATAAGACAAAATGGACTTTAAAATGCCTGAACGTCCGGAAAATTCCCATAAGGGAACTTTCGGAAAAGTATTGAATGTATCGGGTTCGGATTATATGCCAGGGGCTGCTGTTCTATCCAGTCTTGCTGCGTTAAAAATCGGCTGCGGGTACGTGTTTTTGGCTTCAAGCGAAAGGGTCATAGATGCTGCTGCCGCTCAAACCCAAAATATTGTATTTGTTCAGTTAAAAGATATTCAAAAACATCTTGCTGACAGTAATGTATTATTGATTGGCTGCGGGCTTTCCACATCGGAAAGTGCAGTTGAAATATTTAAAAATACGATTTCGAGTGCAGGCAATATCCGGTGTGTAATTGATGCCGACGGGTTGAATATTCTGTCAGGTTTTGATGATTTTAAAATTCCGGAAAATTCAGTTCTTACCCCTCATCCTAAAGAGGCAGCAAGACTTCTTGGGGTAGAAACTGATATGATTCTTTCGGATATAGAATATTATGCAAAAGAAATTTCTAAAAAATATAATAGTGTTACTGTTTTAAAAACTCATAATACTGTTGTTTGTTCAAAAAATTTGGAAATTTATGTGAATAATACCGGTAACAGTGCAATGGCAAAAGCCGGCAGCGGAGATGTGCTTGCAGGCGTGATAGCAGGACTTCTTGCCCAGCGGTGTGAACCTTTTTATGCTGCAAAACTTGGTGTTTATCTTCACGGATTAGCCGGAGATATTGCAAAAAATGACCTGACCTCATACGGAGTTATGGCTTCCGATTTAGTCAGGTACATTTCTTATGCTGTTAAAACTCTTTTATAGCTATTAACCGATATAGTTAATACTGTTTTCCGGAATAATTTCTTCTGCAACTTTTACTTCCGGAGTTACCGGTGCTGCAACAGTTGGTTTAGGATATTCTCCTCTTGCTTTTAAATAAGAGTTTACGTTAAATCTTCTGGTATCTTTATCTACAAATTTTTCAATTTTAGCAGCAAGTCTTTTTGCTGAAAGTTCATTCGGTGTTCCTGACAAATTGCTTGAGGCAGAAACATAAGTTTGCATATGACGACCTGCATTGATTGTTGCCTGCATAGGGTTAATTTTAAGCATTTTTTCTCCTTTTAATTTTTTTGTAAATTGTAAATTCTCTGATAAATTTTTAGTTGTATATAATTAATAACTCGTAAAAATAATAAATGCTATAAATTTATTTAATCTTTACAATAATTAATATAATTACACTAGCATGTATAATTTATAAGTCAATTAGCCACCTTACCTAAAATTACACGTCGGTGTGCTCCGGTGCATTCAGGCAGGTTGTTTGGTATACCGTAATAGTTACAATATCCTAAAAGAGCGAAAGCCATGACTTCTTTGAAATTATTTGAAATTCCGTAAGCTTCATGCGTTTTTAAATCAATGTGTTTTGGCAGGTAGTGTCGTAAAAATTTCATTAATGCTGTATTGTACGCACCGCCTCCGCCGACAACAACTTCCTGAATGTCAATATCAGGGTAAACAAATCGTTCGTAAGCTTTTGCGATTGTTTTTGCAGTAAGAGCCGTTACCGTTGCAATTATATCTTCCGGAACTTTAGGTCCGAATTTAAGTGCGTTTTCTATATATGCAGTTGAGAAATATTCTCTGCCTGTGGATTTTGGCGGGTTTTTGAAATAATAATCATCCTGCATAAGGCAATCCAGCCAGCTTTCTTGAATTTTCCCGGAATTTGCAACATCTCCGTTTTCGTCAAAAGGTTTGTTGAAGAATTTATTCATACAGTAATCAATCATAATGTTACCGAGTCCGGTGTCAAATCCAAAGGTTGGTTTTTCTTGTGAGATAACTGTAACATTTGAGATTCCTCCGATATTTTGGATTGCAATGTTTTTTTTCAACGGTTTGAACCATTTTTCATCAGCAAAACAAACAAGCGGGGCTCCTTCGCCGCCGTTTGCGATATCGGCTTCTCTGAAATTTGATATAACATGGCATCCGGTTTCTTTTGCAATAACAGAACTTTCTCCTATTTGGAGCGTACTTTTTAAAGAAATGTCATCAAGTTTTTCATCAAACGGATAATGATAAATTGTTTGCCCGTGGCTTGCGATAAAATCCGGTTTTCCATGTTCGGATATCAAAATATTACATGCGTTTGCAAAACATTTTCCTATTGCAAAATTCATCTGGCAAACATCTTTAACTGTTGCATTGCCTGAGAATAAATTGAAAATTTTTTCTCTGATGTGAGGAGGATATTTGTAATTAATTCCCTGAACAAGTTCGCATGACAAATCCGGATGCACAATGCATAATCCGGCATCAATGCTGTCGCATGATGTGCCGGACATCAAACCTATAATTTTTTTGCTATCAAGTTCGTCTTTCATTTCTCCTCAACTGCTATAGACTCACTTTGTTGCATAAAATGCAACTAAACCCCAAATCTCTTAATAAAATTTTTAAACCTAAATAAAAAAATATATCCCTAATCTTCCTGCTCTGCAGTTAACCTCAAAATCTCTCTTTTTCCTTAACCTTTTTATTTTAAAAAGGACTATCCTTTGCCATCACCTCTTTTTCTTAACCTGTCCTTAAAACTACCCTGTTCTCCTCAAATCAGATAGCCGTTATCTTTATCCATCCGGAGAATTGAAAACTTTTTCTTCCCCGTAGTTATTAATGTAAATCTAAGTAAAAAAATTGACAAGCAAAAAAAAATTAATTATTTTTTACAAACGACCATGCCCCCTGCTAATCTAAGAAAAAATTCGTGTTCTTAAATCTTAATGAAGAAATTTTAATGAAATTAGGTAAAGATTTAAAAGATTTTTAGTTGACATTTTAGTTTATTTGTTTGAGGCATGCTGTATTTATTGAAAACATAAATAATGGCAATTTAAAAACTTTTATTATACAATATTTAAAAGGAGCTGGAATTATGAAAGAATTTATGAAGACTAAGACTGTGACATATAATCTTATGTCATTTACGGGATTTAAGTCCTTGTATGTTTTTTCTCTCTTACTGGAAGCTCCCAGATCTTATGCTGAAATTTGTGAAGCATTTAAAAAGCATGAATTTATAAAAGAATCTATTTCCATTGATACATTACGGGTTTATTTAACTTCTTTAAAACGTGCGGGATGTGAGATAATCAGGATGAAAAAATCTGAAGGCTCTAAATACAAACTGGTTTCTCATCCTTTTCAGCTTTATGTTACTGATGAACAAATAAACAGTATTGCTAAAATTTATAAAAATTTATCAAAAAATATTTCTCTTGATGAACTCCTTATTCTGGACAAATTTTTAAAAAAACTTGCAGTTTTGATAAATAATCCTCTTTTAGAAGAAACTTATAATAAAGTGAGTGCTTTTAAAGGTATTGATATGGAGATTCTTGAAACATTAATTAGGTGTTGTAAAGCCAAAGAGCAGATAACTTTTTTGTATAATTCCCCGAAAAACGGTAAAAAAGAAATTCAAATTGTTACTGATAAAGTCGGCTTTTCAAACGGTAAATTATATCTTTACGGTGTAGGTTTTGAATATAAACAGTACGGTTATTTCAATGTATCCCGTATTGAGAAAATAGTAAGTATTTCTTTGTATAAAACAGATATCAGCGATGTTGAAGTGTTTACGGTAGGATATGAGCTTTACGGAAATCTTCCGGAGCTGAAACTCGGGGATGATGAAAAAATTGTTGAAACTAAAAATGATAATACTGTTGTTGTCGAATATAAATCTTCCAATATGTTTATGATAAAACAGAAGATTCTATCTTACGGGTGTGCATGCAGGGTTTTGTATCCCGAATCCGTAAAAAATGAAATTTTGGAAACATTAAAAGCAATGAGAGCGGGGTATTATGATGGCGAGAATTAGTGAAAAATATAATGATTCTTGCTTGAAAATGTTTAGCTTGCTTAAACTTTTAATGCAAGGTGAGGCTGATTTTAAAGATGTAATCAGTATTTTTGCCGATGAGGATGACGGTGTTATTTCAAATTCCCATGTCATTTTGAATAAGTATTTAAATACTTTAAAAATTTTCGGGGTAAAAATTGAAAAGAAAAAGAATAAATATTATCTTTTGAATATGCCGTTTAATATTGATTTTTCAACTTCAGATGTAAAAGCGGTTGAGCTTTTGAGGTCTGCTGCAGACTTAATGGCGTCCGGTAAAAATAAAGAAAATATTTTAAAGTTGATTAAAGATATTGAAATAAGATACAACGAATCTGCCAAAACTGCTGCAGAAGAGTTAAAAGGAAAGATAAATATTGATCTTTCTTTTTATTATACAAAATTCAGAGAACAGATAGTTGCCTGTGAACGTTATTGTCAGGAAAAACAAAAACTTGAACTTCTATATCTCTTTAACAACCAGGAATATTCAATAATATGTTCTCCGAAAGAGATTAAATATCAAAGCCGGAAAGTATGCCTGAGTGTTTTTAATCAACTTACCCGTCAGATAATAGATATTCCTATTGATAATATAAAAAGTATAAAACAGCTTCCGACAGTTTCTCCGGTTCAGGAAGAAACGACCTCTGTTGTCTATATATTAAAAGACAGGCTTGCTAAATCATATAAGTTGAAAGACTGGGAACATTCAGACGGTTACGACAAAGACGGGAATCTTATTGTTGTTAATAATGATGAAGATTTTGATGTGCTCTTAAACAGGCTTATGAAATACGGAAAAAACTGTACAATTCTTTCACCTAAATATTTGAGAGAAAGTATGCTTGATTTGATTAACAATACAATTAAAAATTATGATAATTAATTAAAATTTACAAATACTGTTTTTTATTTTTTATTAAGTATCATGAAAGTATGAGCAGACCATACGTACCATTACATGTTCACAGTGAATATTCTCTTCTTGACGGGGCTATCAGAATTAAGGATTTGGTTAATTTCGCAAAAGAAAATGAAATGCCTGCTGTTGCACTGACTGACCATGGTGTCATGTACGGTGATATGGAACTTTATACTACAGCCAAAGAAAACGGTATTAAACCGATTCTCGGCTGTGAATTCTATGTGCATGACAGAGATATTGAAGACAGGGATAAAATGCACAATCCTTGTTATCACCTGGTTTTGCTGGCAAAAGATAAAGCCGGATATGCAAATCTTATTAAACTTGTTTCAACTGCCTGGTGTAAAGGTCGTTATATGCATCCCCGTATAAATTTTGAACTGCTTAAAGAGCATCATGAAGGGCTTATATGTCTTTCTGCATGTTTAGGCGGCGAGGTGCTTCAGAATCTTTTGAAAAATGATTATGAAGCAGCAAAACAAACTGCCCGGAGGTATAAAGATTTATTCGGTGATGATTACTATATTGAATTGCAGGATCACGGGCTGGATGAGCAAAAAAGAACTAATCCTGAATTAATTAAGCTTGCAAAAGAATTAAATCTCAAAATGGTAATCACAAACGATTCACATTATTTAAAAAGAGAAGATGCTGATATGCATGATACGCTTTTGTGCATGCAGACAAACAGTGATAAAGATGATCCTAACCGTTTTCATTTTGCAAATAACGAATTTTATGTAAAGACTGCAGAACAGTTGAGAGATTCTTTCAAGTGGATGGATTCACAAATGTTTGATGAGTGCATTCAAAATACGGTTGATATTGCTGAAAAATGCCATCTTATGCTGGAACTTGGCAAGAGTCCTCTGCCTGATTATAAAGTTCCGCAAGGGCATACTATTGATTCGTATCTGGAATATCTGGTTTATGAAGGTTGTAAAAAAAGATACGGTGAAATTTCACCGGAATTAAAAGAACGTATTGATTATGAAATAGGTGTTATTGAGCAGATGGGCTTTGCTGCATACTTTTTGATAACATGGGATTTTATTCATTATGCCAAAACCCATGGTATTCCGGTAGGACCGGGAAGAGGTTCCGCTGCCGGGTCAGTTGTTGCTTATGCTCTTGAAATTACGGATTTGGATCCTATTAAGCATAAACTCTTGTTTGAAAGATTTTTAAATCCTGAACGTTTCACAATGCCTGATATTGATATTGACTTTTGTATTGAGCGAAGAGGTGAAGTTATTGATTATGTAACTAAAAAATACGGTGAAGATAAAGTTTGCCAGATTATTACATTCGGAACTTACGCCGCAAAAGCCGCACTTAAAGGAATATGCAGGATTTTAAAAGTTCCGTTTTCGGAAAGCAATAAGCTTGCATCTCTTGTTGAACCTGCAATAGAACTTGCACAGGCAACGAATCCGAAAGCAAAAACTTTAAAAGATGCAATGCAGTGTGACGGTTCTGAGTTAAAAACTCTTTATGACAAAGATGAACAGCTTCCTGCAGGCGATCCGACGGAAGGTAAGACAGTCGGGATTAAAAAGATTGTTGATTTAGCTATTGGTATAGAGGGAATTAAAAACAATACAGGAACCCATGCCGCAGGGGTAATCATCGCACCGGAGCCGTTGGATCATATTCTCCCGGTTCAGCCTTCAAAGGATGGAATTGTGCAGACCGGATATCCTCCGCATGATGTTACGGAAGTTTTAAGCCTGTTAAAAATGGATTTTTTGGGGCTGCGTAACCTTACGACCATTTATAAAACGGTTGATTTAATTAAACAGCAGCAGGGAATAGAATTAAAAATTAACGATATCCCGCTTGATGACAAACCTGTATATGACATGCTTATGACAGGTGATACAGACGGTGTTTTCCAGCTTGAATCGCAAGGTATGAAAAACCTTGTTAAACGCTTAAAACCTGACGTTTTTGAAGATTTAGGTGCGTTGGTCGCTCTGTTTCGACCGGGGCCTCTGGATTCAGGCATGGTTGATGATTTCGTAGAACGTAAACATGGACGTCAGGCTATTACATATGCACACCCTCTTCTTGAGCCGGTATTGAAGGATACGTACGGAACTATTGTATATCAGGAACAGATTATGCAGGTCTTTCAGGTTTTGGCGGATTATACGCTCGGTCAAGCGGATATGGTTCGTCGTATGATGGGTAAGAAAAAAGTCGATGAAATGGAAAAACAGAAAAGTAAGTTCATTGAACGTTCTGCCCAGCATGGAATGACTGCGAAAGACGCAGAAGCACTGTTTAACCAAATTCTTGCTTTTGCATCATACTGTTTTAACCGGTCACATTCTGCAGCGTATGCATTTGTTGCATATCAGACTGCTTATTTGAAATGTCATTATCCGGTTGAATACCTGTCGGCACTTTTGTCAAGTGTTGCCGGGGATCAGGAAAAAACTCAGCTCTATATAGAAGAAGCACAGAAAAAAGGTATAAAAGTTTTGCCGCCTGATATTAACCATTCGCAGTCGACATTTACTCCTGATGAAGGTAATATCAGGTTCGGTCTTGCTTCAATTAAGCAGGTTGGCGAAGGTGTTATTGAAGAAATTATAAAAGAACGTGAGGCTAACGGGCCATTTAAATCAATTTATGATTATATAAAACGAGTTGATACAAAATGCTCAAACAAAAAGACTCTTGAGGGGTTAATAAAATCCGGAGCTTTTTCATCAATAGAAAAGAGCAGAAGGCAGCTCTGGGATAATATTGATTATATTACGGCTACTGCATCAAAAGAGGCAAAGCAAAAAGAATCAGGGCAAGGCAGTTTATTTGACCTTCTCGGGGATTCCTCGGTTGTAGATGATGCAAAATTTCAGCTGGCGGGTTCGGATGAAGAGTATGATCAGCGTCAAATCCAGCTTTTTGAAAAAGAATTTTTAGGATTTTACGTAACCAGCCATCCGCTTTCGACGATTAGAGATAAATTGCCGTTTTTGATGACGCATAAAATATCTGAAATCCCGGAACTTCCTAACGAAAAAGTTGTTACGATATGCGGACTTGTGACCGCTGTAAAACAAATACCAACGAAGAAGGATCCGACAAAATTTATTAGATTTGTAACTGTGGAAGATTTGACCGGAAAAATTGATACAATCGTATTTAACGGAAAAATTCAGGAATACGGAACATATCTTGAAGTTGAACAGAGAGTAATAGTATCGGGAAAAGTGAACCGCAGAAGTGATGATGACCCGCCGGCATTAATTGTTGATACTGTCAAACCGGTTGATAACTCGAACATATTTACAATTTCAATAAATGATGATTTGAAATATGAGGAATTGGTTTATTTGAAAAATATTCTCTGTCAATTCAAGGGCTCAGATCCTGTAATGCTGAAAGTAAATGACCTGGGCGGAAGTTCTAAGATATTGTCCGCTTCTATGTTCTGGGTTGAAACCTCAAATGAGCTGGTAAATAAAGTGACCAATGCGTTTAATAATCGCGTTTCAGTGAACGTTCGTTCTCTGGATAGTAAAGATGAAGAAACAGAGGAAAAAATTCCGGCATAATAAATAATAAAAAAGGGACTTATATAGCAAATTCCACTAAATAGGTTAAAACGGTTAACAATGCTTAACAATCACCGTTTTTATCCTTGGAATTATAAATTTTTCTAATTGTTTTGGCAAAATCAGACAATGAGTCATCCCTATTTTCAGAGATTTCTTTACTAAAATCTTTTACTTCCTCATTAAAATGTTCCGCGTATTTTTTCTTAAAATCTTCGTCTGAACTGCTATTATTACGTATAGTATAAAAAATATTAATAGTATCTTGTAAAAGTTTTTTTAATTCTTTCTTATTGCCGGTTTCATACTTGCCATCTTTAACGCATAAAATATCTTCTGAGAATCTGTCCAAAATAAAATACTTTGTACTTGCAGCAATAAATTCCCGTTTTTGCATAATTGTTTCAGTATTATATATTAAGCCGTAAATAGTAAATATATTCCTATAAAAATCTTCGCACTTTTCAGTTTCAGCGATAACATTTACAAGGTCTCGCCCGCAAATCTTATGCAACCCTCTTTTGATTTCTATTATATTGTCTATATTTTCCATCTCTGATTTCTTTCCAGGTAATCTTGGTATCTTCTATATTTTGTAAAAACCAAATACATGCTTCGCTAGATTTCATTTTTCTTGTATTATACCTGAAAACTGTTTCGTTTGCATAATTTTGTGTATGCTTTGGAGAAATCACAATATGAATATTTTCTACTCGCTTAAATCCTGACCAAACACTTTCTATAGTGTTAGTGTGGACATTTTTATCATTCTTGTTCACATAATTTCCCTTACTATGAACTACCATAGCCTGCTTATAAAAAGGAGGTAACTTCTGATAACTCGGATTATCATCACTGTATAAAGATGAACCTTTTTCTACATATCTCAGTATACCTGCGTTTAACGTACTATCTAACATATTCGGGATAACTCTAATAACTGAGTCCCCGTTCCGTTGTACAAACCCTTGTAACAACTTTTTATTTTGGTTAGGTATTTGTTTTACTTCCAATTTTTTATTATAGTGCATATTTTTCAGAGAGCCGCCTGCATGATACTCGTCAACTTCAACAGTTCCGCTTAATTCTTGATGATTTTCTTTACTCATAGCATTTCTTATTTTATGTAACATATTCCAGGCTGCTGTGTATGTAATACCATAATCTCTCATAACAGTAGTAGCAGCTAAACCGCTCTTATCTGAATTTTCACGGAAGATTACTTCAAACCAGGTAGTTAAATCTATTTTTGTACCCTGAAATAGTGTTCCTGTAAGAATATTAAATTCCTTACCGGTATTTTTACATTTGTACCAACCATCTTTACACTTGTATACCTTAGAAGTTTTATCATAAGGGCTGACAGGTTCACCTTCCCAAATAAGCTCTTCCAGGAATCTTATGCAATCTTCATTTGTTTTAAAGATTGCTCTCAAATCTTTAAGAGTTTTAAAATTTTTACATAAAGAACTTTCTATATTCATCGCTATGCATATATAAAGTTCTTCAGCATTGTTGAAATTGACTTTTTGTAAAAATTTGTTAAATTTTTTCTTTATTAACTTATCGGGAATTGCTTTAGAGCCGCTGTACAAATCAGCTATCTTAATTGGATATGAAATTTTTGTACAACTGCTGTTTCTCAATCCTGCCTCTTAAATGCCTTTATTTCATCCTCAAAAAATCGCACGAGAACTAAACTCATCATAATGATGAATCTATTCTTAGCTTATATGTCTATAGAGAGCCATTACAGGTTGCTATTCGACGATACCGGGGGAATTTATATTCATTTTTTGTGGAACAGTTTCTATTCTACACATTTGTGTCGAATCAGTCAACTTAATGGCTGCCTTGAGTTAGTGCTACATTTTTCTATGCACAATAGTTAAAGCATTTCTGTGCAGAAAGAAGGTAGTTATGAATTATGTTGAACCTATTAAATCAAGAGAAGACATTAGAAAAGTAGAAGATTGGCTTGACAAACGGAGTAAAAGGAATCGGCTGATATTTGCAATAGGGGTGAATACAGGACTAAGAGTAAGCGATATTCTCGGATTAAACATTGCAGATGTTTATAACAAGACTTATGTAAAAATACGGGAAAAGAAAACAGGGAAGTATAAAAAAATTTTGCTCAACAGTAAATTACAAACCTTATTGAAAGAATATCTTAAAAATTTAAAAAATTCTAATGAACCTTTATTTATCGGACGAAAAGGACATAGATTACACAGGTCGCAGGTATATAGATTTTTAAATGAAGCGTGTGAAGCTGTTGGAATAAAGGAGAACATCGGCTGCCATAGTCTTCGCAAGAGCTTCGGCTATCACCATTTCAGACAGTATGATGATATTGTTCTATTACAGAAGATTTTTAATCATTCAAGCCCGTTTGTTTCTCTGGCATATATAGGAATCGAGCAGGAAGATATAGACATGTCTTATAAAAATTTTGAACTTTAATGCACCATAATGCAGGTCCACAATTTATTTTTGGTGCATACACACCTGCATGTTAATAATAACTAATGTTTTAGTAGATGTCAACTTATGGTGCATTCTTAAAATGTTCTCTCAATTTAATAATCTAAAACCTTTATCCTGTGTAACTTCTCGCTAAATGCACCAAAAATAAATTGTGGTGTATAAAACCGTGGAGAATATTGTGTTAGTAGCTGATTATGAAGATAAAAAAGATTTAACATTTTTTACCAACGAGGAAGGTCAAAAACTCGAAGACCGATTTAAGCGAACGCTAAAAGATGTAAAATATTTTGACATATTGGTGGGCTATTTTAGAACAAGCGGATTTTACAAACTATACAAAGATTTTGAAAATATTGAAAAAATAAGAATTTTAGTAGGATTAAATGCGGATAAAAAGGCTGTAGAAACAATTCAAACAGCTAAACAAATGCCTATAAACTTTGAATCACATACTAATGCAAAAGAAATTTCTTCAGAAACATTTGTTGAGGAAGTTTATGCTTCTGATGATAATTATGACGTTGAACACGGGATATATAAGTTCATTGAGTATTTACGTTCCGGAAAGTTGGAAATAAAAGCATACCCCAGTTACAATATTCATGCAAAAGTATATATTAGCAGGTTTAAAGAGGACGACAGAGATTTTGGTCGGGTTATAACAGGTTCAAGTAATTTTTCGGAATCAGGTCTTAACTCTCAATATGAGTTTAACGTTGAGTTGAAAAATGCAGCAGACGTAAAATATGCTCTAAATAAGTTTGAAGAGTTGTGGGAAAATGCAGTTGATTTATCAGATGTTTACATAGATACAATTCGGGAAAAAACATGGCTTAATGATACTATTACACCTTATGAACTTTATTTGAAGTTTTTATACGAATACTTCAAGGAAAATCTCAGAAAGAAAGACGCTTTAGATATACAACTGCCAAA
>JADIND010000015.1 GCA_017694215.1 Candidatus Scatousia excrementipullorum
AGATTCGGTATATTTTACTCCAAGCCCTCCTCCGATATTAATTTCATCAAGTTTCAAACCAAATTTTTTATCAAGCCTTGCAAGTTCTTTAACAAGAATTTCAATCTCATCATGATAAACTTTTGTTTCAAAAATCTGAGACCCTATATGAGCATGAAGCCCGTGAAGTTTCAAATTTTTATACTGGTTAAGAACTAAATCAACAGCCTCATCAATCTGAGTTAAATCAAATCCGAACTTTGAATCCAGATGTCCGGTTTGAATATATTCATGCGTATGGCATTCAATGCCCGGAGTAATTCGTAATAAAATATCAACAGTTTTATTCTTTGAAGCGGCCAGTTCATCAAGAAGTGAAAGCTCAAAGAAATTATCAACAGAAATTCTGCCGACACCAACATCTAAAGCAAGAAGAAGTTCGTCAACCGATTTGTTATTCCCGTTAAACAAAACTTTAGACATATCAACGCCTGCTTTATAAACAGTATAAATTTCTCCGCCTGAAACTACATCAAACCCGAAACCTTCACTTGCAATCAAAGCCGATGTTGCAAGCGAACACAAGGCTTTGGAAGCATACATCATATTGACCTTTTCATAAGAAGAAAAGGCCTTTTTGTAATCTCTGCAAACCGCACGAATAGTTTCTTCATCAAATACATATAAAGGAGTTGCATATTTCTGTGCCAGCTCAATCAAATCACATCCGCCTATGGAAAGATGTCCGTTTTGATTAACTGTTGTGGTAATCGGGGTTAATAACTGGTTTGTGCTTGCAGGCATTAAAAACTCCTTAATTCTCTCTTTTACACTAATATTGTAGCATAAAAATAAAATTATTAAATGAAAATTCCTAAAATAATAAGAACACAAACCCATGAAATGAGATTTCTTGATTGATAAAGCACAAAATAAAAACTTGCGGTATTATCTTCTTTGCGTTTTTCAAAATCGTCAAGAGGATAATGCCACCATTTAATTTTAGGTAAAAAGTCTTTATCTTTGTTGTAATTTTTCAGAGCATTACAAACATTAATTGCAAACGGCAAGGCCAAAAGTGAGATTAAAATATTAAAATATAAAGTCATAAGAGCAAAAAAAACTACTGACGCAAACCCCAGCACATACAAAAAATACAGTATGTATAATGCTTTATTTTTATCGCCAATTCGGCAGCAGAGAGTTTTTTTATGAGAAATCATATCACTGTCAAAATCAAGGATGGTGTGCACATACAAAACACCGACAGTAAAAGCTCCGACAGCAATCGAGAGAATAAAGACATTCCAAGAAAAATAGCCGCACATTACATAAAAAACACCTTCAAAAAACAAAGGCCCAAAAGCAATACCAACAGCAAGTTCACTCAAACCTATGCGTGAAAACCAAGAATAAGAGAGAGTTAAAATACCGCCGATTAAAGCAAGCCACAAGACATCAACTCCGCTTCTGAAAAACAGAATCACACCGGTAAAAAAAGCGATTAAACAGTAGATAATAACAACTTTCATTACATCATTCAAAGTTGCGGTACCGTCTTTTATATAGATACACTTATTTTTAACAACGGTACTCATCATATTGCCGTCTTTAAGCATCTGTTTATAATCAAAATAGTCATCTGCAAGATTAGTTGCAAGGTGAGCAAAAGAAATACCAATAAGTGCGAGAATACCATTTAGAATATTACCGCCGTATAAAACAAGAGAATAAACAAAAATAACAAGCCAGGACAAAATAGTCATAGGCAGAGAAAAAAGTCTTGAGGCACAAAGCCAGAACCATATTTTTTTTATCATTTCAACAAACCTTTAATCACCATGACAGACTCATAACTTGCACCGGCTTCAAGCAGTTCTTCAGCCGAAAACCCGAAAAGCGTAACCAGCCCGTAAACATCATTATCTCCTGATTTCAGCATATCAACCGCCATAGTCGCAGCATCTTCCCTTGATAAACTTGAAACTCTGTCTTTAATACCTCGTTGAAAACTTCTTTTCTTAGCCTTACCCATTAGAGCCCCCGACCGAATCAACCCCGAGAGCAAGTAAAGCAGCACCTATCATGCCGGAATAATTTCCGGCAATACCTTTCACAACTTTTGTTGGAGTGGTGACAATTTCTTTATTAACAGCATCAGTTAAGTATTTTTCGTCAACAAATTCAGCCATAGAACCTGACAGAACAATAACATCCGGATCAAAAAGATTTGCAAGCCCGATAAGCCCTTCACAAATATCATTCTGCCACATGTTAAATATTTTTGTCATCAAAGCATCGTTTTTTTTCCAACCGTCAATAACATCATATGTTGTTATATCAGGATTTCCTGAAATTTCTTCAGCCGTATGTTTCAAGCCTGTCCCTGATGCATAAGCTTCAAAACAGTCCCAGCTTCCGCAGGTACAATGTCTATGCTTATCTGTACGCATTTTAAAATGCATTTCACCTGCAGCACCGTTTTTGCCTTTATATAGTTTATTACCAAGTATTATACCTCCGCCTACACCTGTTCCGAGAGTAATCATTATTGAATAAGGCATACCTTTTGACGCACCGATAACATGTTCAGCCCAGGCAGCAGCATTTGCATCATTTTCAACAAAAACTTTTTTATTTTTACTTAAAGAAACAAAATCCATAGTCGGATACTCTTTTGCGATATTACCGGTCGAACCGAGAATTTTATCATTAGAATTATTCACAGCCCCGCATGTTGCAAAAGCAATAATATCAACTTCATCCTCGTGACGAGCAATAATATCTTTGAAAATTTGTTTTATTTCTGCAAAAGTTTTAGGAGTATGGCGTTTTTCTATTTCTGAAATAATCTCGCCTTTTTCATTGACAATGGCATTGTATATCTTTGTTCCCCCGACATCAATCGCTAAAGCTTTTCTCATTTACTTTTCAACCTTTTCAGAATTTTTTACAAATGTATCAATAACAGGCTCAAGCTTTTCAGCCGAATGCTGTTTCAAATTTTCAGCCGCAAACTTTCCGGTCTGTTTTTCCGTCATTGCTGCATTTTTTCTTATTATGTACATCAAATTTTTAAATTTATCATAATTCGATAAAAACCTGATTTTCATAAAATAATATTAACCTTTCCTCTGCACAAATCTTTTGGTAATAAGCTGCGGTCTTGTTATTGCAGACCCAATAACAACACAGTGGGCTCCGAGTTCAAAAGCCTTATCAACCTGCCAAGGTTCCCAGATACGTCCTTCCAGCACTATAGGAGTTTTTGTACGTTTTGTAAGCTGCTCAAGCAACTCAAAATCCGGGCCGTCTTCACTTGCAGTAGAATGAGTTGTATAACCTGAGAGTGTTGTAGAAATTATATGGGCACCGAGTTCCACACATCTCAACCCTTCTTCCAGTGTCGAAACATCCGCCATAGCAATACGTTTGTTTATTTTAATATATTTGATAATTTCTTCAAGCTTACATCCGTTCGGACGAGGTCTTTGGGTTCCGTCAAATGCAATTATATCAGCACCTGCCTCAACCAATGCAATAACCTCTTTTAAAGTCGGTGTAATATATACAATCTCTTTCCAATTCGGCGGAATAACATCCGGCTTGGTAATCCCGATAACAGGAACATCAAAGAGAAACTTTGCATTTTTAACATCTCTTGTACCGGCAACTCTCAATCCTCCGGCTCCGCCTTTTACAACAGATTTCATCATAGCAACCATGCATTTTTCAAGATACAAAGGCTCAGACGGCATAGCCTGAACAGACACCACGACCTTATTTCTCAAACGATTAATCATATCCATGGCTATATTATAACGTAAAATAACAAGTTGTGCTATAATAATTGTAAAAAAGGTGAGGAAATTTAACATGAAAAAAAGTTTGGTAAAATATCCGTTTTTGACAAGAGAAGTTGAAGTTTACGAACGTGATAACGGACATACCATAGTTCTTGCACACAAGGAAGGGGCTATGGTTAATGTAAGCACATGGGTTAAAACAGGTTCAATTAATGAAGACGACAAAAATAACGGAATATCACACTTTTTGGAACATTTAATGTTTAAAGGAACTCACAAACACAAAGCCGGCGAATTTGACAAAATCCTTGAAGCCAAAGGGGCAATCGTCAACGCCGCGACCTGGAAAGATTACACCTTCTATTATGTAACATTGCCCAAAGGTGAAGGTAATAAAAACTTATTTGAAACAATAGAGCTTCATGCAGATATGATGCTTGACCCTGTTCTTCCGGAGGAAGAAATCGGCTCTCCGTTTGATTTAAACGATACAACCGTAACAGATAAAAGAGAACGCCATGTTGTAATTGAAGAAATCAGAATGCGAAAAGACCAGAACTGGACAAAAGTTTACAATGCCTGCAATTACAATATGTACACCAAACATCCTTACAAACGCGATGTTATAGGAACACCGGAAATCATCTCGCAGGTAACCAGAGATGATATTATGAATTATTATCAAACTTTCTATTCACCGGCAAATATGACAACAATTATTGTCGGAGATTTTGATCACGATGAAATTTTAGCAAAAGTTGAAAAAGAATTCGACTTTAAAGACAGAACAAATCCGGAAAAACGAATTAACGAAATTGACAAACCTGTAACAGAAACCAAAACGGTTGAATTAACCGGACATATAAATACCGGATATCTAATGTTCGGCTGGCTAGGCCCGAAAGCCGCTGACTTAAAAGGAACAATCTGCCTTGACCTGATAAGTATAATATTCGGTGACGGTACAAGTTCAAGACTTTACCAGAACTTAATTGAAAAACAGCCTGAACCTGTTTTCAATATGATTAACAGTGAACACTATCAGTTTAAAGACGGAAATAATTTCTTTATTCAGGGTAATTTTAAACCTGAAAGCAAAGAACTTGCAGTTAATCTTATAAAGCAGGAACTTACCAATCTGTTAACTAATCCGATAACAGAAGCTGAACTTTTGAAATCGAAAAAGAAAACCAAGTCCCGTCTTGCATATTCGGCGGAAACCGTATCGGAAATTGGCGAAACAATCGGATATTACACAACAGTTTGTGATAATTTAAAACTTATAGAAGATTATTTGAATGACCTTGAATCAATAACCATCGAGGATTTAAATACGGCAATAAAAACGTATTTGAACATTAATAATGCCGTAATCTCAATTCTTATGCCGGAGAAATAAATCTACCACGGGTAATCGTCAGGAATTTCCCAGTTGTTAAGCTGGATTATTTTGGTGCAGTAAGAACAATTTGTACACCCTTTATAACACCCACACGTACCGACAGAGGTCAAACTTTCCTCATTCCCGTTCCAGTTAAATACATATGGCTCCACAAATTCACTCTTTTTATTCGTTTTTGCATATTGGAAATCGAATTTATTTCTTGGATTGGCTTCAAGTTTACCATTTACAAAATAAGCCAATCCACCGCCATTCGCATCTATATGAGTACGAATCAATGCACCATTTGCCATATGAAAACAAAGAGCCGTCTGTGTAATGTTTGAGTCACCCAGAGCTGTTTCTACACGGCAATCACTCACATCCTGATATTTGATATAAGGAAATAGGTATTTTCCCAGCCATTCACGCATTTCTGCATATGAAAAACTGTGGTAACTCGGTATCCAATCGTCAAATGTTCCGCCATGTTCCACCTGTGCCATTCTGAATGCATTATTTATGGTTGTATTGAATACTTTTAACTGGTTTTCCACAACTTTTTTCTGCACATTTGTTATTACCGTCGGCAGTGTCATTGCCGCAACTACACCGATTATACCGAGCGTTATAAGGACTTCTGCAAGCGTAAACGCTGCCTTTTTCTTAGTGAGTAAACCCTCCGGCACTTCCGTGCCACCTCCCTTACCAAGGGAGGCTTGGTTTTCCCTCTCCCGCAATGGGCGAGGGCTAGGGTGAGGGGTTAATACTGTATAAAATTTAGTATAACCTAACTCTTTACCCT
>JADIND010000142.1 GCA_017694215.1 Candidatus Scatousia excrementipullorum
ACTTACGGGGGTTTTGGGTTTGATGAATAAAAAATTGAATAAGCATCGTGCATTTACTTTAGCGGAAGTTCTTACAACAATGGGAATTATAGGTATAGTTGCAGCAATGACGATACCTAATCTTCTGGTTCAGCACAGAGAACGTGAGAACATAACAAAATTGAAGACTGTTTACAGTACCATAACTCAGGCATATACCCGTGCAACAACAGAGTTTGGCAGCCCTGAATCCTGGGGCATGACGGCAGCTAACAGCCCTGAAGGTGCGGAAAATATTAACCGAATTTTATCTCCTTATTTTAATGTTACCCAAAACTGTCATACAAACGGCGGGTGCTGGTATGACGGCATTCTTACCGGTATAAATAAGGAACGTTCCGGAATTAATATAGGAACGGATTCTTCGTTTTCTACTTTTTCAACCGTTGACGGGGTGCAGTTTGCTTTTAATGTTGAAGAACCTGAATGTAAAGGTGTTTTCGGAACGACAAGAGGTTTGCAGAATGTGTGTGCAACTTTTACCGTTGATGTGAACGGTAAAAAATTCCCTAATCAGTACGGATATGATATTTTTAAATTTTATATAACTAAATTCGGAGTTCACCCTTACGGTTTGCCGGAGGATACAAACTTTAGCTTTGAAGATACCTGCAGTCCGGATACAATGGGTTATGGCTGTACTGCGTGGGCTGTTTTTAAATCAAACATGGATTATCTGCACTGCGGCGGACTTTCCTGGAGCGGTAAAGACAGATGTAAACCTTTTGATAACAACAGGTATGACTACGATTTATAATCCTGAATACTCATATTCACATTTTTTCTGATTGTGCTATTATTAAAATAACAAGATTCCTGAATCATGAAACTTTTTTCTCAAAAATACATCTATATAAAAAAGGCTTGAGCTGAAAAATCGGATTTAGGGATAAATTGGAGGAAATAAGTACAAGAATGAGAAAATTTATGAGAAAAAGCGTAATTTTTTTAGCTGTATTCATCTTTTTATTCGGATGTATAATCCGCAATAACGTAATGGCATACGGCCCTGCTGATTTGTATGATCAGGTATGGCGGCTGGTAAACGCAAAATTTGTCGACCAGACAAACAACCTTCAGGATTGGTCAAAATGGCGTCACAAATACGATGACAAAATTATGACAAACGAAGATGCCTACGTTGCAATTAATACTATGATTGCGAGTTTGAACGATCCTTATACAAAATTTTTGGATCCGAAAGAATTTGCGGAAGAAACAAGTTCAATAAAAGGTTCACTAAAAGGTATCGGTATACAGATTGCGGTGAAGGACGGAAAATTAACCGTAATTGCCCCGATTGAAGATACTCCGGCAGAAAAAGCAGGTATTAAGGCTGATGACGAAATCCTTGAAATTGACGGTAAAAGTACAAAAGGTATCACCGTTGATAAAGCTGCTGACCAGATTAGAGGTAAAGAGGGAACAACCGTTACGCTGTTAATAAAAAGAAAAGGTGTTGAACCGAAACTATATACTGTAACACGTGCAAATATTGAAATTAAATCAATTTCTCAAAAACTGCCGGAAAATATTGTAATGCCGAATGACATCGGATATATCAGATTAAGTTCTTTTATCAGCAGAAATGCTGCTGCCGAATTCAAAACAATACTTGAACAAAGTTATGATAAAAAAGGATTTATCATTGACCTTCGTTCAAATCCTGGCGGACTTTTGAGCAATGCAATTTATATTTCCGATATGTTTCTTGACGGCGGGGTTATAGTCAGCACTGTTGACCGTGACGGGTATAAAGAAACCCAGAGAGCAACGAAAGGTATTATCACAAACAAACCGGTAGTTGTTTTGATTAATAAAGGTTCTGCTTCCGCAAGTGAAATCTTCTCCGGTGCAATGAAAGATAACGGCAGAGCAATTATTATAGGAGAACAATCTTTCGGAAAAGGTCTTGTTCAGGAGATTAACAGACTTCCGTACGAATCAGGAATTAATATAACAATCCAAAAATATTTAACTCCGAACGGAACTGATATTAATAAAAAAGGTATAACTCCTGATATTGAAGTTAAATTAACAGAAGAAAACGTTAAAAATAAAGATGACGTTCAGTTAAAAAAGGCAATAGAAGTAATGCAGAAAGTTACAAACCGTTCTTCGATTGCAAATTACTAAAAATTTTAAAAGACTCAATTAACAAACTAAAAAGCTCCCGAACTTTGCGGGGGCTTTTAGTTTAATATTTACAGTATGTAAACCGGTACAAAGCAACTTACGCTACTCTAAATATTTTTTCCCGACAAGTTCATCAGGCAGGAACTGCTGATAAATATCAGGGGCATCGTGTGTATAAATATAACCGTTTCCGAACCCGTAATTTTTAGCATCTTTATAGTGAGCATCTCTCAAATGCATCGGCGGAGGGAAGTCTTTACCGCTCTCAATATCTGCTAATGCTTTATCTATAGCACAGACAGCCTGATTGGATTTTTTAGCTTTTGCAACGTAGATAACAGCCTGTGCAAGCGGAATTCTTCCTTCCGGCATCCCGAGAAGTTCAACTGCACGGTAAGCATTCACCGCTACCTGAACTGCCATAGGGTCGGCATTCCCGACATCTTCTGCGGCACATACTATCAAACGGCGTGCAATAAATCGCGGGTCTTCTCCGGCGGCAATCATTTTCGCAAGATAATAAACCGCAGCATCCGCATCGGAGCCTCTCAAACTCTTCTGAAACGCAGAAGCACAGTCGTAATGCTCCTGTCTGGAGTAGCGGGTATTTCGTTTCTGGCAGATTTCTTCAATAATTTTTACTGTTAAGTTTCTTCTCCCGTCAACAAGGTCGCTTGCGAAATAGGCATTCTCCACAACATTAAGTGCATATCTAGCATCCCCGCGGGCAAGATTCACTATAAAATCCAAAACTCCGCCTTCGCAGTCCATCGGCATGTAATGTTTTGCAAGGTATGAAAATCCACGCTTAATTATCTTCTGCATACTTTCATCATCTATGGAGTTAAGTCTGACAACCTGAACTCTCGAAAGCAGTGCCGGTACCACCTGAAACGACGGATTTTCCGTAGTTGAACCGATTAAAAACAGTG
This sequence comes from Candidatus Scatousia excrementipullorum, assembly GCA_017694215.1. GTDB lineage: Bacteria > Cyanobacteriota > Vampirovibrionia > Gastranaerophilales > Gastranaerophilaceae > Scatousia > Scatousia excrementipullorum. The sequence goes on from JADIND010000142.1 coordinate 3,108, forward strand.
TTCCGTTCTCCAGATGCGGTAAAAGTGCATCCTGCTGGGTTTTTGAATACCTGTGGATTTCATCTATAAATAAAATAGTTTTAACGCCGCTTCTCAGTGCCATTTTTGCACTTTCTACGGCTTCTTTTATTTCTTTTACCCCTGAAGTTACTGCGGAAATCTCAATAAAATTCGCGTTTGTTTTTGTCGCAATCAGCCTTGCAAGAGTAGTTTTTCCGCAGCCCGGAGTTCCCCAGAAAATCATTGAAAATAATCTTTGTGTTTTTAAAAGATTTAATATAGGACTGTTTGGTGATACAACATTGCTCTGCCCGAGAAATTCTTCAATGGTTTTCGGTCGCAAAAGCTCTGCCAGAGGCACCTGCTTATTTTGATTTTCCAGTTCCGTAAACAGATTATTCATAGTATAATTGTAGCATTAAAGAAAGTATTGTCCATTTTAATTCGGGGAAATGTTATGATGAAAAAACTTATTACGGTTCTTGCGGTTACTGTCATTTGTATAACCATTGTGTTTATTCTTTTTATGAGTTTTAAATTTAAACAGAAAAGTCAAAATGAAGTTATTTTCTGGACTTTACAGATGAGTGATTTTTCCGAATATATGAACGGAGTTATTGCAGACTTTGAGCAGCAAAATCCGGGTATTAAAATCAAATGGATAGATGTTCCTTTTTCGGAGGGAGAGAAACGAACCCTCGCGTCTGTTTTAAGCGATAACCCGCCTGATTTGATTAACCTTAATCCTGATTTTTCCGCAACTCTTGCTCAAAAAGGTGCATTGTATGAAATCCCGAAATCTGCCGGAGAACAGTTTGTACCTGAGATTATAGATTCTCTTACCTACAACGGAAAACTCTATTCTCTGCCGTGGTATGCAACATCTGCCGTCACCATTTACAATAAAGATTTACTGGTCAAAGCCGGAGTAAATATTCCCGAAACATATGAGCAGGCAGGAAAAATTGCTTCCGCAATAAAAGAAAAAACCGGAGCGTATGTGCTTCTGCCTAATATTACGGAAAACGATACAATGCTGAAAATCCTCAACAAATACGATATAAACAGTTATGAAAATATAAATTCCGAAAAATCTGCCGAAGTCTTTGAATTTTTCAAAGATTTATATTCAAAAAATCTTATCCCGAAAGAATCAATAACCCAGACTCACCGCGAGGCTCTGGAAAAATATATGTCAGGAAATATTGTAATTTTTCAGGCCGGAGCGAATTTTCTTACCATGATTAAAGAAAATGCTCCGTCCATTTATGCTGTTACGGATGTTGCACCGCAGATTAAAGGTGAACTCGGACAGAACGATTTTTCCCTGATGAATTTTGTTATTCCGCTGAAAGCCAAACATAAGGATGAGGCGTTGAAATTTGCTCTGTTTTTAACTGATTCAAAAAATCAGCTGGAACTTGCAAAACTCACTAATGTAATTGCCGTAAATAGAGAAACTCTGAAAAATGAATTTTATAATAAATACGAACGGGGGGATTTGATGGCAAAAGCACGTGTTATCAGTGCAAAGCAGCTTAATCATGTGCAGCCTGCCATGAAATCAGTAAGAAATCAAAAAGATATAAATAATATTGTAAATGCGGCGGTTCAGGAAGTTTTGCTTGATAAAGCCCCAACGAATGAGATTTTGGATAAAACCGCAAAAGAATGGAAAAATCTCTTGCAATAGAGTGAAGTGAGAGGGGCTTACATGAAATAAGGTCGGCAGAGCCCTAGCCCCCTTTTATAAAGGGGAAGAGAAGGGGGATTTTTTCATGTCATTCTGAAACGTTTACCGCTGCGGTTCACGGAAATTGTCACTGTTCAGAATCTCTTTCATATGTCGGCGGTAAAATCCTGAACAGTAGGTTGTGGTAAATTTTAATTTACCACAACAAAAATGTTTCGGTAATCAGAGATTACCAAAACCTACATTACTAAAAGGCTCAACTTTTTTCTACGCTTTCAGGATGACATGTTATTTCCTGTTGTGACTTGATTACTCAATCACGGATTATAAAAGATGATTACACTTATCGTCAAAAAAAAGCCGGTATGTCATGGATACCGGCAGGCTTTACTTAATAAAGTAAAGAGGTGATGATTATTTTGTTTTTGAAGGTTACAATTTACTGCCGGCAGCTTTGTACAGTCCGATATAATCAACCATACATTCAATTTGCTGCTGGGCTACGAGCTTATCTATAGAAAGCAGGTTTTCTTTAAATTGAATTAAATCCAGCTTTGAAATTGTTCCCTGATTATATTTATCTCTGTTGAACATATAATCTGTTTTTTCCAATTCTGCCTGCTTTTTTGTCTGTTCCATTTTTTCCGTATCTTTTTTGACGGAAACAAGTGCGTCATTTACTTCCTGAATTGCTGTCAGGTTAGTTTTATAGTAATTCTGAAGGATTCTTTCGTATTGAGTTTTCTTTAATCTCAAATTAGAAATAAGAGAACCGCCCGTGAATATCGGAAGCAACCCTGCCGCACCGATGGAAGCGAGCATATTTTTGGTTGACCAGGAACTGCCAATGCTTGTTGCATTAAACAATGCAAGTCCCGTTAAATTAAATGTCGGCAGAAATTCTTTTTTTGCTACTCTGACATCAATTCCCGCTTTTTCAACCATTTTTTCTGCTTTCAAATAGTCAGGTCTTTGAACAATAATATCAGATGAAATTTCTGCAGGTATTACACCTGTATATTTTATCTGTTCATAAGGTGTTCTCTGTAATTCATTAATATTTGCAGGACTTTCTCCGATTAAAACAGCAAGCTGGTGCAGCAGGTAATCTCTCTGCTTTTCAAGGTCAACTAAATCAATCTGACCCTGTACGAGAGATTTGTTTGCTTTAACCGTATCTGCTGTAGAAGTTATGCCTTCTCTGTTTCTTGCAAGCATAAGGTCATATATCTCCTGACGTAAATCAACAATTTCTTTTTGCAAATCTATAAGCTTATCAAGTCTTACAATATTTAAATAAGCTGTACCAACGGCAGCCGCTACGGAGATGTATGCCGCACGTTCATCAAATTTTGATGCTTCGTATAATTTTTTTGCTGATTTTGTTTTATCTCTGTTTTTTAAGAATATATCAATTTCATACTGGGCGATTGCAGGAGTTGCAAACATCCAGTCGGCATCAGAACTCCCAGGCATTTTTACGTAGTTCGGTGCGTACCCTGCAGTTACTTTCGGAAGTTCGTTTGAAAATTGTAATCTTGTATTATAGTAATATTCTTCAACAGCAAGTGTTGCCATTTTCAAATCATAGTTATTGGTGATAGCTTTTGTAATATATTCATTAAGAATATCATCGTTGAAATTTCCCCAGAAATCCATGTTCACGTAAGCATATTTATAATCGTCAGAAACTTTTTTGTTTTTCTTAACCATGCTTTTGAATTGTTTCGGGGTATTATTGTTAACCTGTTTTATATTTTCTTCCGCCATAACAGGCATGAATGTCATGGTGGTTAAACTCGCTAAAAGTATTGTTGCTAGTATCTTTTTCAATGTTTTATTCCTTACTAAAATTATTAACTTGCATTTTTTACAATGATATGGTAGCATAATATTGTTGTAAATGCAACATATTTTTTTTACAACATAATTTGAAATAATAAAAAAGAATTGAAATATAATGGAAGATAAATTGGTAAAACATTTTACGGACAGTATATATTATGAATTGGAAAAGACTGCAAGGGTTTTAAGACTGCTCGGGGTACAGATGTTTGAAAAAATAGATGCAGGACTCGGAGGGGATGAGCATGCCGCTCTTGATACAATCTCATGTAACCCGAATATCTGTCAGAGAGATCTTGCTAAATTAATATTAAAAGATAGAGCTAATACAGGTAAAATAATAAACTCTCTGGAAGAAAAAAAACTTATTGAAAGATGTATAGATACAAAAAATAACAGACTTGTTAAAAAAGTTAAAATAACAGAAAAAGGCGAAGAAACTTTGGCATATATAAATAATCAATTAGAAAAAATGTTTAATGAGCAGCGTACAAACTGTAAAATTAATCTGGATGATATTGAAAAGGTTCAATGTTTGCTGAAACGTCTGCGTTTAAGTTTTGAAGAACTTATAGATATGAAAATATAATTATTACAGATGAGGTTAAAAATGGAAGAAGAAAAAACAAATGAAACACAGAATGAGGAGAAAAAACAACCCCCTAAAGGAAGAAAAAGAACAATAGGAGCTATTCTCGGGATACTTATTCTCGGCGGTATCGGATATTTTATTCATGATGCCTTAATGTATCAGTCAACCGATGATGCATATGTTGAAACAACGACTGTTCAGGTTTCACCGAAAGTAAGCGGTCATATTACAAAAGTTTATATAAAAGATAACCAGCCTGTAAAAGCAGGTATGGTGGTTGCGGAAATCGATGATACAGATTATAAGGTTGCACTGGCTCAGGCAACAGCAAGATACGAAAGAGCATTACTCAATCAGACAAATGCAAAAGCTAACCTGACAGCTTCGCAGACAAATATTGAAAATGCAAAGCGTGATTTGGACAGATATACTGCATTGTACGAATCCGGAGCGGTTTCAAAACAAACTCTTGACGACGCACAGGCAAAATATGATGCGGCACAGGCAAACTTAACAACTGCAGATCAGGCTGTTATGTCACAGCAGAATAACAAAGTTGCGGATGCTGAAATTAACGAATTGAAGGCGTTGAAAGAACAGGCAGAATTAAATCTTTCTTATACGAAAGTTATTGCTCCGCAGGACGGAACTGTTTCAAACAGAAGGGCGGAAGTAGGTATGTATGTTCAGCCGGGTTCTCCGCTGTTTGTAATCGTTCCTAACGATGTATGGATTGTTGCAAACTTTAAAGAAAACCAATTAGAACATATGAAGCCGGAACAGCCGGTTGATATTAAAATCGACACATATCCGCACAAAGTTTTCAAAGGGAAAGTTGACAGCATTCAGAGAAGTTCAGGTGCAAAATCAAGCTTGTTCCCGCCGGAAAATGCTGTAGGGTCTTTCGTAAAAATTGTACAGAGAATCCCTGTAAAAATCGTTTTCACGGAAGAAATTGACCCGAATGAATACAATATAGTTCCGGGTATGTCTGTTATTCCGAAAGTTAAAATCAGAGAATCCGGAAAAGAACAGAAATAAAAAGGACGAGGTTTTAAAAGAGGCAAAATCATAAAATAAAAGTGATGAGTTGCCTCTTTTAATTATAAAAGTTTTTAAAAAGGTAAATTATGTCTAACGAAGAATTTCAGGAATGGAAACCCACAACAAACCCGTGGTTAATAATTATGCCGGTCATACTTGCTACATTTATGTATGCATTGGACGAAACGGTTGCAAACGTTGCCCTGCCGCATATTGCAGGTACATATTCAGTCAGTAATCAGGAATCTATATGGGTTTTGACCAGTTATTTGATGGCAAGCAGCATTGTTATTCCTATGATTGATTTTTTCTGTAAGTTCATAGGAAGAAAAAATTGTTTTATGCTCGGGGTTTTTGTTTTTACTCTGGCATCATTTTTATGCGGGATAGCCAATTCAATCGGGATGCTTGTTATAGCCCGTGCAATGCAGGGGTTCGGCGGCGGATGTCTTATGCCGATGGCTCAGGCAATTACAATGGAGGCTTTTAAGGGTGAGGCAAGAAACAAGGCAATGGCTGTTTTTGGTCTGGTTGTTGTTGTTGCACCTATTCTCGGGCCGGTTATGGGCGGATGGATTACTGAAAACTGGTCGTGGCCGTATATTTTCTTTATAAATGTTCCGTTCGGATTTTTCTGTATAGCACTTGCAAAGAAATTTTTGGAAGATCCGCCTTATGCAAGACGCCAGCCGAATACGCATCTTGATAAATTCGGATTTTTATGGCTGTGTGTATGGCTTATACCTTTGCAGATTGTATTTGATAAGGGGAATGATGCGGATTGGTTTAATGCTCCGTGGATTTGCTGGTTGACGGCTATTGCGGTTGCCGGATGTATATTATTCTTTATTTCCCAGGTAAAAGGCAAAAAACCTCTGGTAAAACTTGATGTTTTAAAGGATATGAATTACCTTTGCGGAACAATAATGCTTATATTGCTGAACGGGGTATTGCTCGCATCACTTGCAATTCTTCCGCAGTTACTCCAGAATATGATGGGATATGATGCATTTACAAGCGGTGTTGCTATTATGCCGAGGGGTCTTGGGGCTTTTACTGCTCTTGCACTTTTTGCAGGGATTGGCGGTCGTATAAGCTACAGAAATTACGGTATTCTGGGTCTTTTTTGTATGGGACTCGGCGGCTGGATGTTCAGTGAATTGAATTTGCAAATCAGTATGATGAATATCGTTATCCCGAACTTTGTATTCGGACTCGGGCTGGTGTTTACAATGATGCCTATCACGACATTATCATGCATAACTTTAAGAGATGATCAGATGACAAATGCTTCGGGACTGCAGAATTTGTTAAAAACAATCGGCGGGGCAATCGGTACATCTCTTGTTGCAACAATGATTTCAAGATTTTCGCAGGTTCATCAGAACGGGCTTGTTAAATCTCTGACAGATTTAAATAATGTTTATGCCGACAGAATAAATTCTTATGCCGCATCATTTATACATCAGGCCGGAGATATGATGAATGCTACCTATATGGCAGGAAAGATGCTATATAACCAGCTTATTCAGCAATCAACGCTTTGTGCATATATGACAACTTTTAAAGTTTTTGCTATTGCATGTTTTATTTTGATTCCGCTTATGTTTATATTAAAGAGTGAGAAAACAATAGAGAGTTAAATTTAAAATATGTCAAACGAACAAATTCAGGAGGGGTGGAAGCCCTCCGTAAACCCCTGGATAATGGCAATTCCCGTAATGCTTGCGGTATTTATATACGTACTTGACGGCACAATCGGTAACGTTGCCCTGCCTTATATGGCGGGAAGTTTTTCCGCTACCCGTGATGAATCCATGTGGATTTTAACAAGTTATTTAATTGCAGCAGGTATAGTTATTCCTGCAGTTGATTTTTTCAGCAAAGTTTTCGGACGTAAAAACTTTTTTATAATAAGCATATTGATGTTTACTTTTGCCTCAATGCTTTGCGGTATGGCAAAGAATATTGAATTTATGATATTTGCAAGAGTGTTGCAGGGTTTTGGCGGCGGCGGAATTCTGCCGATTACGCAGGCAATTATGGTTGAAAGTTTTCCGAAAGAGAAACGCGGGCTTGCTATGTCTATTTTCGGGATGGGAGTAATTCTTGCACCAATCATAGGACCGGTTCTGGGCGGGTGGATTACCGATAACTGGACGTGGCCGTGGATTTTTTACATAAATGTTCCGTTCGGCTGTGCTGCAGCCATTCTTTCTCATAAACTCGTTGAAGATCCGCCTTATGCTAAAAAACAGAAAAAAGTAAAAATAGACGGACTCGGATTTTTTTATCTTACCATATGGCTTGTAACTTTTCAGACAGTACTTGATAAGGGTAACAATGACGACTGGTTTGCCGCAACATGGATAAGATGGACTTTCGGGATTTCCATGGTTGCGTGTATCTTATTTTTCCATTCACAGCTTACAAGAAAAGATACTCTGATTGATTTAAAAGTATTTAAAGACCGTAATTATACAGCGGGAACAATTATACAGGTGGTAATTCAGGCTGTATTGTATGCGTCGCTTGTAATTCTGCCGCAATTTTTGCAGAGTATGATGGGATATACTGCATTTTTAAGCGGAGCTACGATGATGCCGAGAGGTTTCGGAAGTATGCTTGCAATGGTTATGACGGCTACACTTTCGAACAGGATTGATAACCGTTTGATGGTTGTGGCGGGTTTAACGCTTATCGGATGTGCGGGGCTTGCTTTTGGTATGCTGAATCTGCAGATTTCCAATATGAATATTGCTATTCCGAACTTCTTTATGGGAATGGGAATGGGGCTGTCAATGGTTCCTATTATGAACCTTTCGGTTGAAACTTTGAAAAATGAGCAGATGACTAATGCAACAGGTATTCAAAACCTTTTGAAAAATATCGGGAGTGCGGTAGGAACTTCTCTTGTTGCAACAATGCTTACAAGATTTGCTCAGGTTCACCAGTATATGCTGGTTGGCAAATGTCATGATTTGAATCCTGCTTTTATTGACAGAGTGCAGTCAACGGCAGGAGCTTTATCTGCTTATGCTCAACAGTCTGTTGCACATTATATGGCTCAATATTCTATGTATGGCCAGCTTGTCGAGCAGGCAAATTTATGGGCGTTTATTGATTCTTTCAGAATTTTCGGGATTTTATGTTTCCTTGTAATTCCTTTACTCATTATGTTTAAGAAGCCTAAAACCGCTGAAGTTCCTGTGGAGGTCAAAGAGCCTGTCGTAAGTAAGTAAACTATTATTTATTTTCTTTTTGTCTTCAGTCACTTTTGTGCGGAGCAGCTTGTTTAATCCTGCCGGAAGTCCGAATCCTAAAGTGCCCATTATTATGGCAAGATTAAGTGCATACAGCCCGACTCCGGCGTTTCGAGTACGGTTAAGAATTGCTTTAGGAAGTTGTTTCAATTCTTCTATATTTTCGGCATTTTTTAATTCACTCAAGCGGTAAGGTCTTTTTTCCGTTTTATTCATCAAATTAGTTTTAAAAACTTTATCGGAAAATTTTGAAAATGTATTTTTTAAAAATAAATCTCCGCCCCAGAATACAAGTCCTATACTTGTGCCTCTTATAACGGTATCACGGTATTCGTATTTGTCACGGCAGGCCAGCTGATAAGGAAAATAATCACTTGTAAGCCACATAATTAGTGCAGTCAGGCGGCTCATATAAATTGAATTTTTATAATCAAATTCGGAGGCATTTTTGTTAAACCATTTAAGAATTTTGTTATTACCGGAGGAACCATTAAGCATGCCTTTTCTCAGTGCAAACGGAATTGTTAATGCCGGTAAAATTGCAAGTCCGAGGGTTGCAGCCTGACGCAGGTTTTTTGTTTTGTTATGTTTTTCTGCGGCTTTTCTGGTAAATTCTTCATCTGCCATTTTATATGTTCCGGAATATCCGGAACGTTTTGTCCGGTATTTAGTAAGTGCATTACCAAGCCATGGTATTGATGCAACCATAAGGTTTGTTGTAAGAAAATCCGTAAAAAGAATTTCCGTGTGTGCATTTATCAATTTTTTTCCGTAATTCTTCTTTGTCGGGAAATTTTTCAATTATAGGATTAAATTTATTTTCGTCGCCAAAAATATTGTGTGCAGTTTTTTTATTCCTTCAAGCATTTTATCAGTTCCTTGAGTAAGATATTTTTTAGAAACCTCAATGATTTTTTTCTCTTTCCCGGATAAATTCTCAAGAATTTTATTTGATTTCAGGGCATATTTATTTATAAAAGGAAGAAGCAGAAACGGTGAAACAAACGTAAAAATAAAGTACAGCAGTGATTTAAAAACTCTTTCTATTGATTCGTCTTTGTTATTAGACATAATTGCCTGCGGAATAACAAAACCTCCGATATCCGTAATTCCTTTATTGAGGAGGATATTCGATTCGATATTTGCCATAGTATTAAATACGGAATTCTGCTTGAAAGAAACCGTATTGTTTCGTGTTGATTGCACAATCATTATGTTAATTTAAACCTTCTGAAGAAAATTTTTTGCCGCAGCGATAATGCGATGAAGCAAACTATTCCCTCTCCATACGGCGGATTTACGGACGGACGATAGTCCGGATAGCGAGCAGATGAAGCCGGCAGAGCGTCAGCTCGGAGGCGATACTCTGCGAGCGTGGAGTAAATCCAAGACGGGAGAGGGTTGGGGTGAGGGGGCAAAACAATATAGACAAAGGCAGTAAAGCCCAAGCCCTCTTTTATAAAAGGGAAATGGAATGGGGATTTTCTCATCAATAAATACATTATTTAATGTCTGTTTCTTTTCTTTTTTTGCGATGAAAAAGAAAAGAAACAGACGAAAGAAAAGAAAACACGCGACCAAAAGGACCGAGTGAGCAGAAACCAAGGTTTCCGCACCTTCCTTAAAAACCCTCCGGCACTTCGTGCCACCTCTTTTACAAGGGAGGCATAATGTTCCCTTTGCTCCTTACAAGGGTAATGTTTAATGGCGGAGCGTGTGCGTAAGCACGATAGCGGAGCAGAAAGGTGAAAATTTTCTAAGATCCTGAAACACCAGGTAGGGGCATAAAATCACGTTTCGACTTCGTCTCAACGGATTTTGCAGCCAGTTCAGG
>JADIND010000143.1 GCA_017694215.1 Candidatus Scatousia excrementipullorum
TTATATAATTATATACATTATGGGAGTCAGGGAAGACCTAAAAATACTGTTAGTCAAAGAAAAAATGACACTCACGGAACTTGCCAGAGAAGCAGAAAGAATCTCGGGCAAAAAATTTACGGTACACAGTCTTTCCCAGAAATTAGTAAACAGTTCTATGAAATATGACGAATTTAAATTTCTTGCTGAAGTTCTCGGCTACAGAATTAAATTTGAAAAAATCGACATTAATTAATACTGCCCCACAGAAGATTAAATAAAGATAAAACAGGATGAGTGTAGGTCTAATATGATAAATAAGAAAAGCCGAACCTTAGCCCGTTTTTTGTAAAGGTGAAATAGAATGAAAAATTTTCATGTCATGACGACAATATGATTGCTGGTCGCAGCCCGCAATGATAGAGTGGCTAAGCACTAAAAAAGAGGCGAACTCGTCAGCACGCCTCTTTTCAAACTTGCAAGTTTAAAATTTTAACTATTTGCCATTAACAACAGTTTTGAATTTTTTACCAGCTGAAAATGCAGGAACTGTTTTAGCAGGGATTTTAATTTCTTTACCTGTTTGAGGATTTCTGCCGGTTCTTGCAGATCTTTTTCTAGCTTCAAATGTACCAAAGCCTACTAAAGTTACTTTTTTACCTTTAGCAACAGTTTTTTGTACTGTATCAATCCAAGCACTGATTACTTCAGCAGCTTCTTTTTGTGTAACGTTAGCTTTTTTTGCAACTTCTTGTACTAATTCTTCTTTGTTCATAATAAAACTCCTTCTTTTTATGTACCATTTCATTATATAGGATTTTCAGATTTTAGCAAGTATTTTAAAGAAATTTAACACAATTAGGCGGAAAAAACATCCATTTATAGGAAATTCTCTAGTTTTATACAAAAATTTTTACTTTTTATTTTCAATTTTCATAAGTTTTTGGTACAATATTATTCGGAACTGTAGTATTTTTACGGGGAAAATCTAAGGAATAGCAATGAAAGAACGAATAATCTTATTCACTATTATTTTTGGACTTGCCGTATTTGTATATATTTTTCAGAGTTATTTTAACACAATATGGGGACTCGCTTTTTTATGCCTGTGTATGGCAATATATGCCGGATTTACAAACCTTGCATATAATTTAAAAAAACGTAAACTAAAAAAATATCCGCAGATTATCAATGAAGATTATAAACCTTTTGTAACGGTAATGATTCCGGCACACAACGAAGAAAGCGTTATATCAAATACCGTTGAAAATATTCTGAAAATGGATTATAAAAACTTTGAAGTTATAGTAATCGACGACAGGAGTTCTGATAATACTGCTTCCGTTATAAAGGATTTGGAGCGAAAATATGAAAAAGTCAAAGCTCTTATAAGACAGCAGGGGGCATTTCCGGGAAAATCCGCAGTATTGAATGATGCTTTTCAAATTGCAAGAGGAGATGCCGTTCTTGTGTTTGATGCCGATGCAACAGTAGAGCCGGATTTTCTTTCAAAACTCGTACCGCAGCTTGAACCTAAAGATGTAGGTGCAGTTCAGGCAAGAAAAGTTATCCGAAACAAAAACCAGAATTTTCTTACTCGCTGCCAGAACAATGAATACACTATGGACACATATTTTCAGGTCAGCAGAGATTCTGTTAAAGGAGCAGTGGAACTTCGCGGCAACGGGGAATTAATAAAAAGAGAAGCACTTGAAGATATAGGAGGCTGGAACAATTACACCATTGTTGATGACCTTGATATGTCCACAAGATTACACATAAAAGGCTGGGACGTACGATATTGCATTGACGCAGTAGTTTATGAAGAAGGTATTGCATATATCGGGCCATTGTACAGACAAAGACGACGCTGGCTTGAAGGAACTATTCGTCGTTATCTGGAATACTCCGGTGCTGCTTTAACCTCTAAAAAAATGTCACTCCGTGCAAGAATTGATATGATGGCATATATTTCGGAATTTATCATGCCGCTGTGGTTTTTACTCGAAATTGTAATAAGAGCATTCAAAATTCTAGCTAAAGATGCTTCACCGCACATGCTCTATTCATCAATAATTATAGGAATAGCAATCGGAGTCGGATTTTTCCTTGCTGCAAGATATGCCCTCAGACGTTATGATTTTATGCCCAGACCTGACGCTATGTTTGAGGCTCTTGAAACTTCCATATATCTATTCATTATATGGTTCCCGCTTGTGCTTTTCATATGTTTTAAAATTTTGTTTATGAAAAAGGATATGAACTGGGGTAAAACAGCTCACGGACTTGTTATGGAAGAAGAAGCAAGCATAAAAGCTTTCATAAAAAAAGAACTTGAAAAAACAAAAAATTATACAAAAGAATATACAGAAAAAATAAAACAAAAACTGGCTGAAAAAGGAGAAAAGTAAAAAATGACAGAAACTATCTTAGACGTAAAAAATAAAATCAGAGATGTGGTTGACTTTCCGAAAAAAGGGATTATTTTCCGCGATATTACAACAGCATTAAAAGACCCTGAAACATTGAAAGTCATGATTGATTATCTTTGTGAACAATTCGAGGACGTAAAAATTGATTATGTAGCAGGGATAGAAAGCCGCGGCTTTATTTTCGGAATGCCTATGGCTTATAAAATGAATGCAGGTTTTGTACCTATCAGAAAACCGAACAAACTTCCTGCCGAAACTTACTCTCAGGAATATGAACTTGAATATGGGACAGATAAAATTGAAGTTCATAAAGACGCTTTTCCTGAAGGTGCAAATG
>JADIND010000144.1 GCA_017694215.1 Candidatus Scatousia excrementipullorum
TATTATTATCAAGCAGATATTTACAACGATAAAAAGTTACATTATTTGTATCCTGCCCGCAATCCGCCATTCCGCTTAAAATATTATCGACAACAGCTTTATCAACCTCTCTTGCAGCTTCTATTGAAGGATATGGTTCAAATATTTTTAAAAAATCAACAGCACCCTCATCACCCTCTGCCTGAAGACGTTTTAGTTCATGATACGGAGTTGCTGTAGTAACAACTCTGCAGCACCTGCCGCACATATGACATAAAGACTGAGGACGCATCTTTAAATAATTTTCTTCATAACTGCCCATAGTTTTATTATATGCTGTCATGCTAATAAAGAATAAAATATTTTACATTTCTTAAAATTAAACAAAAAATAGCAATTATTTTTCATTATTATACTTTTATATAATAGGTAGTGAAAGGTAGTATTATATGCAAACTAATGTTCAACAAGGTCAAATAACGAATTCGAACAATATAAAACAGCCGCAGGCTCAAACTCTGGCTCAGCAACAGCCGCAAATACAGGTTCCGCCGCAGGCATGCACCACATATGCACAACCTTATGTGACAAGCCCTGTTGTTCAAACAGTTACACCTCCGCAAGGGCAGAGCTATGCTGGAGTTAATATTCAAATTTTCAATCCTGCAGTAGGCACGCCGGGAGGAGCACCTGTGTATAATGTTAATGCCCCGACATATGGACCTTACGGAACCGGACTCGGAGGATGCTACCCGTCAAATTACTATACTCAGGATTTCAAACCTCAACAGCAGCCGCAAAATACCAATACTACAAATACGACCACAAACAAAACTGTTAACGAAACAGAAAACAAAGAAACTAGTAAAAAGACAGAAAAACGAAAAATTGTACAATTAACAGACAATTACATAAAAACGCTTGAAAACTATCTGAACAGTCAGGATTTGCAGGTAAGATTGATGGGTGCAAAAGAAGTTGTAGCTCGTGCTCAGGAAGATGAATCAAGAAAAGACGACAAAGCCCTCACCGCATTAACAAATAAAATGCTTCAAGACCCTGCACAAGAAATCAGAATTCTTGCTCTCGGTCTGCTTGATTCCAGAGCAATAACGGGTGACGATTATACTGTCGGAGTTCTCACAAAAATGCAGAACTCAAAAGACGGTTACGGACAGGACGCACTAAGTGCAACAAACATCCTCCTGAAAATGGCGGGAAAAACAGTAGAAAAAGAATTTGAAGTTAAAGACAAACCACAAAAAACAGAAGAAAATAAAAAGTAGCAGGTAACATATGGCATTTTCACTTTCCAGAATAACAAGTAATATAAAAAACAATTACGGAAAGTACCTTGCAAAAGCAGCAGGTGCAGCTGCTGTCGGCATGGTGGCTTATGATGCACATATTCTCGGGAAACTTAATGCCGATATCTACGCAGACTCAAAAGAAGCAAAACGCTGCAGTGCCGCATTTAACAATACGCTTTACCAGACAGAACCAAGTCTTGTTCAATCAAAAATCAAGAAGAAATTATTTAACTGGGAACTTGAAAACAATATTTTCAGAATTTGGAATTCCGCAATGGGATATCTTTCAGGACTCGGACAAATGCTCGTTTCCGGAGTTGTTCCTCTCGGTCTGGGGCTTACTGCATTATTAACACCATTAAAACACGGAAAAATCTGCAAAGGAGCAGGTATAGCTTTACTTGCATACGGAGCGGTTAAGACAGTACGTGATATATTCGGTTTAGGCCAGAAAAATCCATTGAATTCACGATATAAATAAACTACTTGGTTTTATAACGTTCATATAAATCCGGACGTTTCTTTTTAGTACGTTCCAGAGACATATTAAACCTGAATTCAGCAATTTCTTTATGATTTCCGTTTAACAGTACATCCGGAACCTTCAACCCCCTATATTCCCTTGGCTTTGTATAATGCGGGTACTCCAAAAGTCCGTTTGAAAAACTGTCTTCATCAGCAGATTCAATCTTTCCAAGCGTTCCCTCAACCTTTCTGCTTACAGCATCAATCAGGCATAATGCAGGCAGCTCCCCGCCGGTAAGTACGAAATCTCCTATTGAGATTTCCCGAGGTTTAATTATATCTCTTATTCTTTCGTCAAAGCCTTCATAGTGACCGCACATCAAAATTATCTGTTCTGCTTTTGCCAACCCGTCAACTATAGAATCATTTAACGGTTCACCCTGCGGGGACAGCATGACAGTTATAGAATTTTCAAGACGTATAATACTTTCATAAGCATCAACATAGGGCTGAGCCATTAATACCATTCCTGCACCACCGCCGTATGGAGTATCGTCAACCTTTTTATGCTTATCCAGAGTAAAATCCCGCGGATTAATCGTATTTACAGAGATAACACCGCTTTCTACCGCTCTTTTTAAGATGCTGAAACTACAGTAATTCTCTATCATTTCCGGAAACAAGGTCATTACATCAAATCTCATTGCAACAACCCTTCCAGATTATTAATAACAATCTTTTTATCTTTTATGCTTACAGAAACAATAATAGCTTTTACAAAAGGTACCAGACAAATATTTTTCGAATTTGTTTTAACAGATAAAAGATCGTTGGCTCCATTATTAGAAACTCCGACAACAAATCCCAGCTTTTTATCTTCTGTATCATATACAGAAAGCCCGACAAGTTCATCTATCAGAAATTCGTCTTCATCTAGCTTTTCCCTTATTGTTGCCTCTTCGACAAAAATTATCTGCCCTTTGTAAGGTATAATATCATTAATGGAATCAATATCCTTAAACTTTATAAGAGCAACAGATTTATTCAATCGGCTGTATTCAATTTCCAGAGGAAGATATTCAGAGCCGTTTTTGACAAAAACCTTCTCAAGCGACAGAATAAAATCTTCCTGTCCTCTAGAAAATCCGACCTTAGCTTCACCTTTAATTCCGTGAAAATTAAGAATTTTACCGGCTGAAATAAATTTATTCATCCGCCGTTTCTTCAGCTTTCTTTGGTTTTCTTCCGCGTTTAGGTTTTTCAGCAGATTGTTCAGCCTGCTCTGCGGTTTCAGCTTCCGGTTTAGTTTCAGCGACAACCGCTACTTCTTCTTTAGGTTTTTTAAATTCTTCAGGGCAATCTTCTCTTTCCTGATTCCAACGCTGCAAGCCCATTTGAGAACGGATTAAACCGATACCGACATGAACTCTCCATTCGTCCATTTTTAACTGTGCCGCAATAATTTTATGACATCCGATAGGAGGCAACGGCAATAGAGGTTCGTAGAGATTCTTTATAGCAAAAAGCTGATCCGGAGAAATTGCGAGTTTACGTTTAGGGAAAGGCAATTTCGGCAGCATCATTTTTTGTCTTACCAGATTAATACCAAAGAATACTTTTCTTGGTTCAAGACCAATTTTTTCACCAATAACTTCATGAGCATCCGGGTTTGGAAGAGGAAGCATCGGTTTATACAACAATTCAATTTGTTCTAACTGCTCCTTGCTTACAAGAAGTTGTTTTGGTGCTTTACTTCTCTGAGGTCTTCTATTATTAAATCCGCCTTTATTGAATCCGCCCTGTGGTCTTCTGTTGTTATACCCGCCGCGGTTATATCCGCCCTGCTGCGGTCTTTGATTATTATACCCGCCGCGGTTGTAATTGTTATTATCGCGTCTGTAATTACCCTGCGGACGATTCTGGTTATAGCCGCCGCGATTGTAATTATTGTTGCGATTATAAGCACCTTGCGACCTATTATAGCCACCCTGATTGTTATTATACTGTCTTTGCGGTCTTGGACGACCTTCACCGGCACTATAACTGCTGTAGAACTGCGGCTGGGTTTCCGTACTGTAACCATTTAATTGTGGAGCCGGCTGCTCTTGTGCTGCTGGCTGTTGTTCTGTTGAGCCGCCCGTTTCCGGTGACGGATTTATCATCATTTTCTTATCCGGATACAAACAATCAGGACAAATAACTCTCTTGGGGTTTTTTGTCTCAAATTCACGACCGCATTTGACGCACTTGTTTACATACATAATTTGAAAGCCTCTTAATTAAAAATCATAAACATAAAATATCAACTAGTTATAAAGAATTACTCCTCGGTAATAAAATTATTTAATGAACTATATATTTAATACTAATACTATAACATAAATTTCAAATATATGCAAGCATATTTAAATAAATTTTCAAATTTATTTTTCAATCATAAAAGTGACCGGACCGTCATTTACCAGTGAAACATCCATCATTGCACGGAATTTACCTGTTTGAACAATTAACCCTGACAGCTTTAAAAAGTTTACAAAATCTTCATAAAGCTTAACGGCTTTATCAGGCTTGGCAGCATTATCAAAAGACGGTCTTGTTCCTTTTTTGCAGTCACCGCACAAGGTAAACTGCGATACAACAAGGATTTCACCATTCACGTCAGAAACCGACAGATTCATTTTATCATTTTCA
>JADIND010000145.1 GCA_017694215.1 Candidatus Scatousia excrementipullorum
TCTATTACTTCTTTGCTTGTCATTTTCAATTCTTTTGCCAACTCATTTATTCTTACTGATTCAAAACTCATTTAGTAATTTCCCTTTCAACTCCTGCGGTATTGGAGTTTTTAATGCTTTTTGCAATTTATTTTTTTTAAATGCCGCTTCTATACACGAATTATTATAACAAAGATATACGGATCTGCCAAATATTTTGGAATCACCGTTGATAACAAGGTCTTGATGTGTTTTTTGCTTTGTAATTTTTATTAAATCATCACGATTTTTAATTATTCCGCAACCGACACATTTTCTTTCAACCATTATCAATCCCTAATTTACTTCTGCTAATTTTTCCAGCTTTAACTTCTGGTCATATTCCATCAAAAGCTTGATGAGTTCATCCAAATCACCGTCAATAACAGTCCACACATTAAGGTTATGATTAATTCTGTGGTCAGTCAAACGACCCTGCGGGAAATTGTAAGTACGGATTCTTTCGCTTCTGTCGCCGGTTCCGACCTGTGAACGGCGAAGATCAGTTATTTCCTGCATTTGCTTTTGAACTTCCATATCATAAAGTTTTGCTTTCAAAATCTGCAATGCACGTTCTTTATTCTGGAGCTGGGAGCGTTCTTCCGTACAGAAAATCATAATTCCGGTCGGTTTGTGGAAAACTCTTGCTGCGGTTTCGACTTTGTTAACATTCTGACCGCCTGCACCGCCGGAGCGTGCGGTTGTAATTTCAATATCATTCATATTAAGTTCAACTTCAACATCATCAACTTCCGGCATAACGGCAACGGTTGCTGTCGATGTGTGAACCCTGCCCTGTGATTCCGTTGCGGGAACTCTTTGAACTCTGTGAACACCTGATTCATATTTCAATCTTGAATAAACGGCATCACCTTTGATTGAAATAATAATTTCGGAAACACCGCCGGCTTCGCATTCAGTTTTACTCAAGACCTGTGTCTGCCAGCCCTGTTTATCTGCGTAACGCATATACATTCTCGCCAAATCTCCGGCAAAAATGTTTGCCTCATCACCGCCTGCACCGCCTCTGATTTCAAGCATAATGTCTTTGTCATCCATCGGATCACGCGGCAACAATAAAATCTTCATCTGTTCTTCATATTGAGGAATCTTAGCTTCATTTTCTTCAATTTCAGCCTTTATTAAAGCTTTCATTTCATCATCCGATTCGGAATGGAGCATTTCTTTGGCTTCTGCTATAGCATCTGTTGCCTTTTTCCATTCATAATATAGATGAACGGTTTCTTCCATTGATTTTCTCTGTTTAGACAAATCTCGAAAACGTTTGTAATCCTGTATTACGGCCGGATCGGAAAGAGTTTCTCCGAGCTCTTTATATTTCTTTTCTATCTGTAAAATCTTATCTAACATATCTTTCATACCCTGATTATAACAGGAACATATTTTTTTTCAAATATGGTATATACATACGAAATTTATTTATGGTAGAATAATCTGGGAGAAAACATTATGCCGCAAAATTACGGAATAGCACTATTAATAACACTTTTAGCAGGATTGGCTACCGCAATCGGAGCCGGAATTGCTTTTGTCGTAAAACGGGACAATATGAAGGCTCTTTCTATCGGGCTCGGATTTTCTGCAGGTGTAATGATTTTTCTGTCGTTTGTTGATATTATCCCGTCCGCTGCTGAAATGTTAAAAATGGTTTTTCCGCATAAATATAACTGGATTGTTTATTTTAGCTTTATAATCGGACTTGTGACGGCTATTCTTATCGATTATTTTCTTCCGGATCACGTTGACGAGGACGAAATGCTTAATCCGGATAAACCTGCAAAACACAACAGTATGATAAAACATGCCGGACTTTTAACAGCTGTCGCAATTTGCGTTCACAACTTCCCTGAAGGTATGGCAACATTTATGACCTCGACACAGGATTTAACACTCGGGTTATCTGTCGGGCTTGCTATTGCAATACACAATATTCCTGAAGGTATAGCCGTTGCGTTACCTGTCTATCAGGCTACAGGGAAAAAACGTTATGCAATGCTTTATGCTGCATTATCAGGCATCTCTGAACCAATAGGAGCCGTTATCGGTATGTTTTTACTAAAACTCTTTCTGCCGCAAATGATGGTTGGTGCCTCAATGGCAGCAGTTGCCGGAATCATGATTTATATATCTTTTGATACACTGCTTCCTCTTGCAAAAGAATACGGAAACTGGCACCTTTCAATGATTGGAATTGTTTCAGGTATTTTATTCATTTGGACAAGCCTTCTGCTTATGCCGTAAGATGAGGGGATTGAAAAGTCTGATGCTAATAGTGAAGGGACAAATATAATGAAAAGCTCTTACCAGGGAGGCAAAGCCTTCTTTCCTTTTTGGTAAAGGAAAAGAGAAGAGAGATTTTTTATCATGTCATTCTGAAACGTTAATCATGGCGGCTCTCGGAAACTTTGAGTATTCAGAATCTATTTTTCTTTACCGGCGGTAAGATTCTGAAACAAGTTCCGAATGACATGATGTGACGACAATGCGATTGCGGGGCAAGCTCGCAATGACACAAAAAACTCCGGCACTCCTAGCTGTCTTACCGGCAGCAAACTAGTTTTCTTTTATCATCTTATTTAAAATACTGTTACTGCTAAAGTTTACGTTGTTATTTGCGTCAAATTTTAAATCAGTCGAAACAGCAGGAGTTTGTAAAAGTTTGTTTTTATTATCAACTTCATACGATTTAATCGAACGCTTACCGGTCAATCTCTGCATAAAGTTGTAATATCCCTTCAACATTCCGGTTGCATTATTCTGTTCGTCTTCCAGTGCAATAAGTTCATCACGGGTATGTGTACCGACAGGAACTCCGACGGATTTTCTGGTCAGCCATTCACCGATTGTCGTATTGGTCAATGTAATCCAGCTCATTCCGAAAAGTGAATTGTTATACTGGGTTCTGAATGTAGAATTAAACAGGTCAATCAGCAGTGTCTGGTAGAACAATCTTGAACACTCCTGAACAAAACGTTCTTTAAACTTGGTTTCCGCACCATCAACATCATTACCGTTCGATTTCAGCATAACCATATTGTAGTTATCAGTCATCAGGAACCATAATGTTGCGGCAGTTGCGGCGGTTTTGGCAAGATTTGAAAGGTCACTGTTTGAAATGTTCGACATACTGTCAACATTGAATCCTTTCATCATTGAATCCATTACAAAATCTTTCAATTCTTTCGGAGTCTTTTTACCTTTCTGGGCGACATTGCCGATTCTGTCCAATGCGTATTGAAGTGTCTGAATATCTTTCTCTTTTCTCTTTTTAGCAGCTTCTTTTGCGGCATTTGCAATTTCTTCAGCTGTCATTACTTTCGGATTGCTTTTTGCAAACCAGCCGGAAACCATTTTCACAGCCTTATTAGCAATAGTATAAGGGAATGTTACAGTGTTCCAGGCAAATTTAAACGGTGCAATCACAAAATCTGCAGCAATCTTAGCTTTTTTGTCCTTCTGTCCGAGGTTGATATATTCAACTTCTTTTCCGAGTTTTTCGTCAAATTCTTTTACTTTGATAGTTTCAACCATCTTTGTAAATTCTTCAGCCTGATCGCCAAGTCCTGCTTCTTTGAGTTTTGCCATAATCTTATCGAATTTTTCTACAGGCATTTTGTAATTCGGATTAAAGGCAATCTTTTTATATGTATCAGAAAACGGTTTCAATGATTTTTTAATAAGATTATCTAATGCCGGAACAAAGTGTCTTGCTCCTTTCAATGCAAATCCGGATGCAATAATAACTCCTGACGCTTTCAACAATGTATCAAATGAAAGCAGAGGCTTTTGCTGTTCTTTTTGTACCGCAGATTTATTATTTGAACCCTGAAAAGCATTTGCCGGTTTAATATCTTTTTCCGGAGCGTTATTTTTAAGATTCTCGGCTCTTGCCTGTTCCGGAGTAAGTCTTGTAATATGCTTGCCGTTGGATAAACGTGAGAACATTTCTGTTACAAGAACCGTGGAGGCGGTCATCAGCATAATACCGAGTTTTGAATTATTAATATATTTCTGTAATGCACCGAGAGTGACAAGTGTTAAGTATCCGCTTGTTAAAATACGTGCTGTTTCCTGCTTAAATCTTGTTTTCTTTTCTTTTTTAGCCTGTTCCGGATCATCATCCATCATTCTGGAAAGGTTATAAGCATCATTTGCAAGGAATATTGCAGGCGGAAGTCCTGAAACCAGTCTGTTTAATGCTCTTTCGTGTTTTGTATCATAATTTCCTGATTTAGGATTGAAAGTTTTCAGTTTGAACTGATGAATGGCGGATCTGATTTCATCTTCAGGCAAACCTTTGTCATAATATTTCGTTTTAACTTCAAAAAGCCCTCTTAACGCATTCATTTCCGCATCGTGTTTTGAACGGTGTCTGATATTTTTGAAGAATGGTTTTTGGAGTGTATTTTCAGCCCAGTTTTTAAACGGTTTTATTTTGGCAAGCATTTCAACAGTACCGTTCAATATATCGGCAGGCAGAATTTTTACCGGATAAATTAAACCATCCCAGATTAAATGAGGGATGGTCTTTTTGTGGAAAATAATATTCCCGTCTTTATCAACCTGCATCATTTCTTTTGATAAAGAAGACTTTTCCAGATGTTCATACAAATTTCTTGCACTTTTAATATATTTATCAGCAAAATCCAAAAAATCGGATTTGTTATAAGCAATATCGTTAACCTGTTTATATTTAATATTGTGCATTAACTTAGATACAGAAAGACCTTTAAATGATAAATTCTCCGAATTATGATTTAAAGGTCTCTTAATATCCAAACTATTTAATTGTGACATGTATTCCGCTGACGGGGACAAAGGTACCGGCTTCGGGGATACTGCCCCGTACTCCTTTTGTTTTGGCCGTATTAAGTACTGAGTTTTTCCTACTAACATATTTAACTTTGTCCTTCCCGACATGTATTTTTACGTGAAAAGGAAAATTTGACAAGTCCATGTTGAAGAAAAATTTACGATAATTTACAATTCAATTATTAACCGAATAAACCTCCGATAATGTCGCCCGCTTTAGAAAGCCAGTTTCCGCCGGAACTACCCTCGGAAGAACCGGATTCAGACGAACCTCCGCCGAATAATTCACCTATTCCGCTTGTGAGAGTAGAGATTGCATCTCCTATGTTAAAGCCCCCGCCTCCGCCGCCGGAAGCTGCAGCTTGTGTAGAACCGCTGTTTTGCATATTAGCATAAGCCATCTGCTGCGTTTGTTGTGTATACATCATATTTAAAGCATTTTCTATTTTGGATTTTTCTGCCGAATTTATATTTCCGTCACCATTTGTATCATACATTGCAGCAAGCTGGTTCAAATCCACATTCAGTCCCATCATTGCTGCCATTTGAGCAAGTTCTGCCATATTTGCCTGAGTATTTTCAGCAGCTCTGGTCTGCCTGAAAATAGACGAAGCCTCACGGCCTGCTGCCTGAAATGCATTTCTGTCACCTATGGCACCGGACTGTGTCTTAAAACTTTGCAGCCCGATTTGCATCTGTTTGCTCAGCTGCGTACTGTACATGTTTTGCATGTTATTGTTTCCGCTAACGCCCATAAACGTATTCCTTTATTATATACTCTATATATATTATAACGTATTACGGACTAAAAAATTGCCATGAACAAAATGATTTTTAGCGAAACTCAAATACAGCAAGGGTTTTTGGTGTTTACATTTCTTAATATTAAAGTCTTAGTCTAACAAATTTTTTCTATAACTTTCACAACCAGCTTTTTAAACTTTTCTTTTGCTCTGTTTGTTGTTTCAATGACTTCCGCATGGGAGAGTTTTTCACCGTCGTGGGCTGATGCGGTATTTGAAATACAGCTTATACCGAGAACATTCATCCCGCAGTAATTTGCAACAATCGCCTCGGGAACCGTAGACATTCCAACGGCATCTGCTCCGAGAAGACGGGCCATTTTAATCTCAGACGGTGTTTCGTAACTCGGACCGGAATTCGCAAAATAAACACCCTCTTTTAATTCCATATTAAGCTCCCGGGCACAATCTTTTGCAAGTGAAATTAAACTTTTTTTATAAATTTCCGTCATATCGGGAAATCTTTCGCCCAGTTCAGGGTCATTCGGCCCGACAAGAGGGTTTGCCCCCATAAAGTTTATATGGTCTTTTATCAACATTAAATCAGATGGTACAAAAGATTCATTCACCGCACCCGCAGCGTTTGTAAGAATAACGGTTTTAACACCCAGTTTTTTGATAACTTTTACCGGATAGGTAATTTCCTGCATAGTATGCCCTTCGTAAAAATGATTTCTTCCCTGCATCATAACAACCTGTTTGCCGGCAATACGTGCAAAAACAAGACGTCCTTTGTGTCCCTGAACCGTGGATTTTATAAAGTGAGGGATTTCCGTATAAGGGATTGCAATATCACAGTATTCATCAGCGAGTTCTCCCAGTCCCGACCCGAGTATCACTGCAATTTCAGGCTTAAAATTACCGATTTTCCCCTCAATAAACTTTATTGTATCTTCCATATAAACACCCCTTCTCAATACACAAAAAACCACAGGACACTTTTATCCTGCGGTTTTTAACAAAAACAAATTAACCTACCAAACGGTTATCATCAGCTTCCGATGCTTTAACCATAATGGCATGTTCTACAGGATTTTCTCTTGTATATCCTGTTTCAAAGTTTTCTTCAAAAGCAAATTCATCATGAGCTTTTTTTGCCTGATTTTCGTCAACGAGTTTTTTAGCGAGTTCCGCTATTTCGTAAACAAGCTGGTATCTGTTGTCTGTATTTTCATTCAAATCCCATGCTACTTTTATAATCTGCTCCATTGTAAACCTCACATTTCTATTTTTTAAGTTACTTATAATGATATAATATAAAAAAATTTTTCGCAAGTAGTAAAAAATCACGAATTTATGTATAATGAAAAATATGAATATTAAAGATAAATTTAAAATTTTTCAGTGGGTGGAAGTTTTAATCTGGATAATTATTTTAAGCATTGTATTACTCGGGGTTAAACATTACGTTTATGCAAAACACAGCGAATTGAAAAGGTATCAGATATTTTTGCCTGATGTAGACGGATTGATTTCAGGTTCGCCGGTAAGAATGATGGGAGTTCAGATAGGTTATGTGGAAAATGTTAACATAGTTGATGACCATGTTTATGTAAAATTTGTACTGACCCAGCCTGACGTTACATTGCCGAAAGGAGTAGTGGCAACCGTTGAATTCAACGGAATGGCAGGCTCAAAGTCGCTTGAAATTTATCCGCCTGACAGTACAAGCCTTGCGAGTAACAAACTCATACTAACACAGGCTCCGAAAAGATTGAATTCAGCACTCGGACTCCTGTGCGACATGTTTAATCAACTCGGTTCAATGATTCAAAAAGGTGCATACTTCTCAGATGAAGTTGCTAAATTCATGCCTGCCCCGGAACCAGCCTCACTGGATGAAAATGAAGAAATGGTGAGAGATTTTGATGAATTTATTGATGATTTATCCCAAAAACGAATAGAATTCAAACAAAAAACAAAAGAGAGGATAAGAAATGAAGAAAGAGAAAGTGAATATCATCAGCAATCCGGTAGTTCTGGAAAACTTACGGATAATGAGGGACAAAAGGACTAGCAGCCAAGGTGTTAGAATTGCGACAAGAAAAATTACA
>JADIND010000146.1 GCA_017694215.1 Candidatus Scatousia excrementipullorum
ATTATTGCCATTCAGAAAGCAATTGCTGACGGCAGAAAAAATCTTATTACAGTTCCTATTTTCAAAACAACAATTCCGCATCCGATTACAGGTAAATCAGGTGCAGGTGCTGTAATGTTAAGACCGGCATCAGAAGGTACCGGTATTATTGCAGGCGGTGCTGTTCGTTCAGTTCTTGAACTTGCAGGTATCGGAAACATCCTGTCAAAATCTTTAGGTTCAAAATCTCCGCTCAATGCAGCTAATGCAACAATGGATGCTTTGAAAAAATTAACTCCGTTTACAGAAGTTGCAAAAAGACGCGGTCTGACTATGGCTGAACTTTTAAATTAGTCAATCGGCTGATTGATTAGTCCGTAACTACAAAATTAAAATAAAGGAATATAAAAATGGCTAAAACTGAAAATAAACAAATTAAAATTAAACTTGTAAGAGGCCTGATAGGTGCATCCGAAACGCAAAGAAAAGTTGTAAGAGCATTAGGCTTCACCAAAAAAGATCAAGTAGTTGAACACTATGATTCACCTACAATCATGGGCATGGTAAACAAAGTTTCTCACCTTGTTCAAATCGTAGATTAATTAATTTAAAAAGAAAGAAGGAATAATAAAATGGCAAATACAATAACATTAGAAGATTTAAGACCTGCTGAAGGTTCTACTCATAAATCTAAACGCGTTGGCAGAGGCCGTTCTTCAGGTCACGGCAAAACATCTTGCCGCGGTCATAACGGTGAAGGCCAGCGTTCAGGAAGTGCTTCAAAAAGAGGTTTTGAAGGCGGTCAAATGCCTGCTTACAGAAGATTACCTAAATTAAAAGGCTTCCAGATTATCAACAAAATTAAATATGCTGAAGTTAACGTTGCAAGACTTGACACCTACAAATTAAAAGAAGTATCTCTTGAATCTTTAATTGAAGCAAAAAGAATTCACCCTTCATCTGAAGGTTTAAGAATTATGGGCAACGGCGAAATTAAAACCGCTGTAAATGTGAAGGCAAATTATGTAACACCTGCCGCTAAAGCTAAAATTGAAGCTGCAGGCGGAAAGGTTGAGTTAGTATAATGGCACAGGGAATGAGAATGCCTTCTACTGAAGATTTAATGTCAATGTGGCAGGCTTCAGGTTTAAAACAGAAAATATTATTTACTTTTGGCATGATTGCACTATTCCGTCTCGGGGCTCAATTACCTCTTTACGGTATTAACAATGAAGTATTTGCAAATATTGCACAGGGTAACAATATTATTGGATTTTTAGACCTGTTTACAGGAGGTGCGTTAGGAAACGTTTCCATTTTCGCACTCGGTATCGGCCCTTTCATTACAGCTTCAATTATAATTCAGCTTGTTTCTGTTGTAATTCCTGCTCTGGAAAAATTACAAACAGAAGAAGGTGAAGCAGGCAGAAGAAAATTGTCGCAATATACCCGTTTATTTACGGTTGTACTTGCAGCATTTCAGGCAATGGTTTTCATGTTTTATATGAAACACCTTCCAGGTGCAGTGCTTCCTGGAATTCCATTCGGATTATTCTTTGTAAGTTCGGTTGCGGTTCTAACTGCAGGCTCTGTTCTTGTTATGTGGCTTTCCGAACTTATTACCGAAAAAGGTATTGGTAACGGTGGTTCTTTAATCATCTTTATCGGTATAATTTCGGGGATTCCGGTTTATGCACAAAGAACATTTCAGATGGTATCTCACAGTACTGCTCTCCAGCTGGGACTGCTTGCATTGCTTGCAATTTTCTTTGTAACAATGATATTTATCGTTATTATGCAGGAAGCCGTAAGAAAGGTTATTATTGTAAATCCGAAACGTCAGGTAGGAAACAAAGTTTACGGAGGTATGAATTCATATATTCCGTTTAAATTGAATCCCGGCGGTGTTATGCCGATTATCTTTGCGGTTGCAATTCTTTTATTCCCGTCAACCGTTTTGAGTTTAGTCGGTCAGGCAAACTTTAAAAATGAAGCTGCAAAAAATATAGTTATGAGCCTAAACCACTGGTTAAGTCCTGACGGAATTGTTTACTATGTATTATATTTCTTATTCATAGTAGGGTTAACATTCTTTTATGCGTCAATTATGCCTAACATGCAACCAAAAGATATTGCAAAAAACCTGAAAAAATACGGTTCTTCAATTCCGGGTGTTAAACCTGGAAGACCAACGGCGGAAGCACTTGATAAAATTCTTACCAAAACAACATTTATCGGGGCAATGGGACTAGGTATCATTGCGTTGATTCCGTCATTTGCAAGCTATATTACAAATATCAAGACTCTGCAGGGTATCGGTGCAACATCACTCATAATTATGGTCGGTGTTGCTCTGGACTTGATTAATCAGGTTAAAACGCACTTGCTGGCAAGAAATTACGAATCCTTCCTGAAACAGTAGGATAGATTTAATAATAAAAAAACGGTTCTTTCGGGAACCGTTTTTTTATTACCTTACCTTAAACGGGTAATCTTTAGGAATTTTCCAGCCATGATAAAAAATTAAAGCAGTACACCACCCCTTAAGCGGAGCATCTTTATGACATGCCCATGTGTTTCCGGGATCCGTCAGGCAAGCTTCACTCCAGCATCTCAAATCATGTATGTAAGGACTGAATTTTTTATTTCTAAACCTTTTCATAGTGTGCCCCGATTCATCATTTGGAGGTATAGTTTGAAACGGGAAATAGGAAATACCGGATCCTTGCCTTGAAGCAATGCTTCCATCATCATTAGTTTCTGCAAAATTGTCCGGATCAAGATTTTTGGCATTCGGGAAAAAGAATATGTCAAATTTGCCGCCTTCCGCTTTAAAAACGACTGCGGTACCGTCATTGAAATAATATGCAACATTATTTCCGCCATAACTGTTAAATTTAGTCAGCTTGATAGTTGTAAAGTAGGGTTTATAATACTTGGCGAGGTATTCTTCGCAAGTTGTGTTGCCGCAAGGAGCAGGCCAATAGTTATAATCACCGTTTTTCAGTTCGGACAACATAATAGCCTGATTCATAATTGAATAAAATTTCTTTAATTTGGCCTCAACTTCAAGATTTTTATTTGTCTGTATCAGAGTTGGAAGCGTCAATGCGGCAACAACACCTATAATGCCAAGTGTAATAAGAACTTCCGCTAAAGTAAAAGCAAATTTATTCACTTCAATCGCTCCTTTTATAACTAAAATAACTTACCATATTAATATTATACATTAGTAAGCCCATTTTAGCAATATATTAACTTAGAAGTGTATTTTAAAATTTAACAAACATTGATAAATTAAAAGTAATCGGAGCATTTATGAGCAAAAAATTACTTGGCAAAAGATTTCGGGAAATAAGAAAAAAATTAGGTTATACTCAGGAAAAATTTGCAGAAATTGCAGGCATAGAACCTCAATCAATAAGCAAAATTGAATCGGGTAAAAACTATCCTCTGCTTGCTAATCTTGAGAAAATTGCCAATAATTTAAATATTGAATTATCTGACTTTTTTATATATTCCCACCAGAATAACGATGATGAATTAAAGAAAGTTTTAAATGAAACTTTTGACGGACTTTCTAATGAGGATAAAGCAAGAGCTGTAAGAATACTTCAGGTATTAAAGCTTTAAAAGCAAAATATCCTCAAAAGGTATTATGAAAAATTTGAATTTATAATCGTTTAGTACAATGTTTTGAGAAACAGAAGAGGCTAACATATAAATGTAAATCCTCAACTCTTCTGATTGCCCAGTATTTGCCCTGTCAGTTTTAGGCAGGGCTTTTCTTTATAAGGGCATAATAAGTTTACAATTTGCAATTCAGGCAAAAATATATTATAATCGGTTCATACATTACATTTGAAAGGGATAAAGATGAGAGAATTAGTAGAAAAAGACCAGCATGTTATAATGATTCCCGCAGATTTTAGAAATGCTAATAAAGGCATCATTACTGATGTTACACCGGAAGGTTTTACGCTTGAACTTGAATACGAACCTGACGGAATTTTGAAGCATACATATTGTGAATTTTATGTGGAAACAAAAAACGGAACTCTGTTCTTTGAATCTTTCCCGAAAAATATTGAAGGGAAGACTTTGCTTATTGCAAGCCCTGCAAAACATAAGTTTTTGCAAAGACGTCAATTCAGACGTGTTAAATACGTCCATGAGCTCGATTTAACAACGGATAATGAAAATTATAAAATTACAACACTGGATATCTCTGCCGGCGGTATCAAATTCAAAACTCATGAAAACATAAATATAGAAGGGTTATACGACATTACACTTCCATTATCTGAAAATATAAATGTATCATGCAAATATAGTCCTATCCGTATTGAAAAAGGCAATGACGGCATTTATACTCATTCAGGACGTTTTGTATATGATGACAACCGGAATAAAATGGAATTAATCCAGTATTGTACCAAAAGAAGTATTGAAATCAAGAATAAATAATTATGAGTTTAGTTAGTTTACTAAAGAAAAAAGGCCGTAATACTTTATTTACTACACCTTCGCACAGTCAGAGATTTTTTATTTATCATAAGCTCAGAAATTTATATAAATACGATATTTCAGAAACAGATACACATAATCCTCAAACAGCACTTGAATTAGCTCAAAAAAATGCCGCAAAAATATACGGAACAAAATCCACATCATTTTTACTTAACGGTTCTTCAAGTGGAATTATTGCTGCCGTGCTTGCGTGTGTAAACAAAGATGACAATGTTTTGATTTGGGATAATGCACATCCATGTCACAAAAATGCCGTAAGACTTGCCGGAGCAAATCCTATTTATTATACCATCTCAAAAAATGCCGACTGGGATATCTATGAAAAAACTCAACCTGAATTAATTGATTCAATCTTAAAAACTTCAACCATCAAAGCCGTAATAATAACATCTCCAAGCTATGAAGGCGTCGTTTCTGATATAAAAGCAATAAAAAATCTTTGCACAAAATACGGAGTATATTTAATTGTTGATGAAGCACATGGGGCACTATATCCTTTTTCAGATAACTTGCCGGAGAGTGCTGTAAAAATAGCAGATTTTACAATACAATCACTTCATAAAACAGCAGGCGGGCTAAATCCGACAGCACTATTGCATTGTAATTGTGATATTGATGTTACAGAGGCCTTAAGTCTTATCACGACCACATCACCATCATATCCGATGCTGGCTTCTATAGAAAAAAATATTAATTACCTCAACTCCAAACAGGGGAAAAAAGAAATTGAAAAACTTATAGCTGAAATTAAGATTTTACAACAAACCTGTTCAAATATTGAATTTTATGGCGACGATATTACAAAAATACTTATAAAATGCGACAAATATTCCGGTTTTGAACTGTCTGAAAGACTTTTTAACAAATACCGGATAGAAGATGAGCGTACAAATAGCAAATCGACTATGCTTTTGTGCGGAATAGGAACTGACAAAACAAAACTCCGACGATTAGAAAAAGCATTAAAAAATTTGTAACAATTTGTTAACAAAAAGCGTTATATTTTAAAGATTAGTGGGAAAAAAGCCGATAACCATAGTGAAAGAATATGTTACGATAAGAAATTTGAAAGGAAAAAGTCGTAAACTATGGGAATGGCAGCATCACAAGCTAGATTGTTATCAATAACATCTCGTATGGCTGATAATGAGTTAAGATCTCAGCTTATCAACAATGCGAAGATGCGTCTTACTGATGACAGCTCAAAAGCCAGTGAGAAATATCTTGCTGCCTTAAATAAAACCCAGTTAATGTTTTCTAACTACAACCTTGAAGGGGAATCACAATACCAGCAGTTAACATTCAATAACTTAACCGCTTACAGTGCATACAATGATCAATACGGTCTTATTAACAAGGGCGGAGAAATGCTTGTATCAGAACTTGATACTGCAAGATATCAGGCTGCATTTGAAGCTGCTTATGCTGATAAATCAATCGAAGAAGGCGATGTTGACGGTATTAATTCAAAAGCACTTGAAGAATTTTTGAAATCATACGGTCTTATAAAAGATACAACATACTTTGAAAACGTAAACGTATATGACATAGATGAAAACATTAAAGATATCTATGAAGGTGATATGGTATATGAATACCTTAGCACACCTATGCCGCATGCAGAACGTGTAAGCGGTATTCACATGGGGTATGAAGAATCTTTAAAAAGTACAGATTATGCGGTATATGAAAGCTTGCTTGACACATATAACAGCACCAAAAAGGTATATGAAGCTGTTACTACGGAATTAATGCAAAATTATATAAGTAATTTGTCCAGCTGTACTTGCCTTGATAGTTGTGCAGGATTAAACCACCCTGCAGTAGCAGACCAACCATATGCCGAAACTTATGAAGATTTTATAAAGTATGTCAATTCAGAAGGTAATATCTACGAAGCAGACGGCTCCATTAAGCCGGGAGCACTTAGCCAACTTATAAAATACCAGCAGCAAATGGGAATCTTCTTCCATCAATTATTGGAAGAAGGTAAATTAAGTGCAAATTCTGAAGCATTCCAGGAAAGAATGATTGAATACCTGAGCATGAGTATCGGCAGTGGATACTACGACGAAAAAGAAGAGGCATATGAAAGAGAAGGTTTTACACCTAGTCTACAAGCAGGTCCTGACGATGACGGAGATGGATATCCAGATTACTATTACTATATAGTTAACGATGAGGATTTGTATAATACTGACGGAAGTGAAAAATATCCATTTAAACAAGATGCAAATGGAGATAAAATACCGCTAACACACACTGAACAAGTTCAAACTGGAATTGACAGCTCAGGTAATCCAATATACGACACTAAAGAATATCCGGTATATGAAATTGTTCACAGAGATATAACAGAAGAAGAATATGTCAATGCAATGATTGATATGTACAGATTCTTCCAGGCATCTGCAGCAGGAGCTCTTTCAAGAGGCGATTTTACTCCTACAGATCCTAACGATATGACGAAATTTAATAACGCACGTGATGATTACTATGAAGCTGCAGGTAATTTATCAAAATTCATATACGGATTTGATATAGGTACTACATACAATCCTGATTTGTATGACAAACTTGATGATATGGAATGGATACTTTATGGTGAATTAGACGAGGACGGAAACCGTACAAATGCTCCGATTGCACCAACTACGGCTCTTGATGAATCAGAAGGCGGAGTTATTGCAATATTTGACGAAAATGAACTTCCGGTTCCTAACATACTGGAAAGTGGTACAAATGGCGATTATCCTTATCAGGCAAACTTCCAGGCAGTTAAGGATATATATCTGTCCGAAAAAATGATGGAGTTATACGGAACACCTAAATACACATGGATTGATATTAATAACCCGGATGAAAACGCTGATGCAAAAGCTGAATGGTACACGAATTTATTTGAATATATGACTGAACACGGTTATGAAACCATCGAAAACGGACTCGCTTCAAGTGCTGAATGGCTGCAATTCGCTTTAGAAAGCGGCTTAATCTCAATGGTACAGGTTGATGTTAAAAACCAATGGTTGTCAACAATGTATTCAAACTGCAGCAACATCACAGAATCTCAGGCTGATATTGATATTACGATTGCAGAAGCTGAATACAACAAAACAATGAACGATATAGAAGCTAAAGATAAACGTTATGATATTGAATTGAAAAATATTGATACAGAACATCAATCTCTGCAAACAGAATACGATTCTATAAAATCCGTAATTGATAAGAATGTAGAGAGAAACTTCAAAATGTTTGAAGCATAATTTAATCCCGCCTTTCAGACGGGATTTTTAATTTTAAAAAGGATATTAGCGTGTAAAAAACTTGTTCAACAAAATAGGGACATACTTTGCACTAAGGGCAGAAAAATCAAAAACAAGTTCGTTAAAACCGGCTTTTACAAGAGTATCGACACATGTAAAATCCTGCAAAACAGTGTCTTCAAACATATGCATCCTGCAAAATCCGTCGCATGTAAAAGGAAAAATCTTTTTTAAAGATGGGTCTTTTAGAGCAAAACCGCCCTTATGACACGGAGCTTTGCAGGAAAGTCTTGATATTATTGCACTGTCATTATTCAACGGGCACAACCCCAGACTCGGGACTCTTATATTCCCTGCTATAGTATATTTTCTGTTTGGGATTATGTTTTTTATTTTCTTAACTGTTTGCACAGCACTTTCCAAATCAGTAAATGAAGTAAAATCTATTGTATCAATCGGTGCAAGGTTATTTAAACATTTTATGGACATACTGTTTAAAAGATTGATTCCCTGCCCTATTTCAATAGGAATATGATTTATTTCCGAATCATTGATTATGGCCCAGAAAAATCCTATGTTATTTATTATCAGGCTGTCCGGCTCCGGAGATTCAAGTAACAACTGCTTGTTGTATTCATAAACTCTGTCAAAATCTCTTTCTATTAATATTCTTGGAGTTGAGAGCTGAAATTTAATACCGTGTTTTTGGCAGAATTTTTTTACCTTTTTTATTATTTCGTTATAACTGCTTGTTGAAAGGTCGCATGTTGAAACGATTTCTCCGTATTCTATTGAATAAATCGGATTTGTACCGATTTTTTTTATGTATTTTTCAAGTTCTTTGAGTTGTGCCTGTTCTGAGAGTCTCAGGTTGATTTTAAAATTCTCGTTTTTAGAAAAATCTATGTCTTTTGTTATTCTTGGGCGTTTTATATCCCATTCAAATGTTTGTATGTTTCTGCTGAATTTAAAGTCCCTGCCCTGTGCAGAAACCATTTCTCCTGAAAAGTGATTTGTCTGATAAATACTTTTTCTGACGTGTTTAAAAGGTAGTTTCTGATTTTTAAAAAGTTTAGGTTTATCAAGAATTTTTTCTATTAATTCTATAGCTTCCAGAATTTCCTCAGAGTTTGCAAATTTACCTTTTATAACAACTTTATCAATGGCTTTGAGCTTTTTTATGTCTTCCGCACACCATGGAAGGTTATCTGTATCAATCGCAAGCGGTAAGTTTGTATATTTTTTTATTTTTGCGATATTTTTCATGTAGATTTCTTCAGTTATTATGATTTCATCAATTTTATGAAAATTGTTAATAAAATCTATTCCTGAAAGATTATGAATATCAAAATATGAATCGACAATAACTTTGAAAGGCAGATTAAAAACTTTGATTGCTTCCAGTATTGCGAAACTGTTTATAAAAATTCCGTCAATGCCTGCTGTCTTTAAAAATTTCAGCATTCTTTTTATTTCCGGAAGATTTTCTTCAGTGATATCGTGTTTGAAATTTATGTAAATCTTGCAGTCATTGCGTTTTGCAGACTCAACAAACTCATTAACATAATCAAAATTGTTATTAAGAAATTTTTTATAGTAAACATAATACTCTCTGCAAGAAGTTTCTTTTGCAAATAAATCTATATCTTCCGGTTTTTTAATCGGAGAAACTATCTTAATCTCTTTCATTCCAATATTATAGTTCTTAGAGTAAAAAATATTGCCTTCAAAAAATTTATTTTAACATTTCTTAATAAAAGAACAATTTCAGGCAATTTTTAAATCATAAAATACTTTATATATACATAAGGAATATTTAGGATAACTATAATCAAATACATACTTTCTCATAGGAACAAGGATACACACACTATTTAGGGAGGTCAACTTATGGCAATAGGTGCTGAAGACTACATTGACCAGCTATTGGTCAAAAAATACGCAGAAGAAAAAGTGGATAACCATGACAACATGGAATCAATGGTAGATCCAAATAAGATGATGGGTGCAATGAACGATTATGCAAACATGTATAAAAACATGATGATGCTTAAACAAAGGCTGAATATCGCTTGTTATGCGGTAAATGCTAAAAATGCCAGATATATACGTTCTCCTCAGGCACGTCAATAAAAAGGTTTAGCGGTTCTTTTTTCTGTTATAATACGGAAAAAGGAGCTGACCTATGGGA
The DNA here is from genome assembly GCA_017694215.1 of Candidatus Scatousia excrementipullorum. Classification (GTDB taxonomy): domain Bacteria; phylum Cyanobacteriota; class Vampirovibrionia; order Gastranaerophilales; family Gastranaerophilaceae; genus Scatousia; species Scatousia excrementipullorum. Next base: position 9,970 of record JADIND010000146.1, read on the forward strand.
AAAATTGTATTGGCGTCTTCTTCTCCCAGAAGACAGGACATACTGAGAAAAAACAATTATGTATTTGAAATCATTCCGTCACCGTATGTGGAAGATCATTCGAGGACGGATTTTTCTTATGATTTTATAGAATCTCTGGCAAAGAATAAGGCTATGGCTGTTTTACCGCTGGTTCAGGAACCTTCGTTAATTATAGGTGCCGATACTGTAGTTGTGCTTGACGGAAAAATTCTGGGAAAACCTGATGGCAGAAATGGTGCTTTTAATATGCTTAAATCCCTATCAGGTAAAACTCATCTGGTTGTTACTTCCATTGCTGTTGTGAATTCTGTTACAAGTGAATGCAAAATAAATTCGACGACAAGCCGTGTGGAATTTAATAATCTTACTGATAAACAGATTGCTTATTATGTTGATAACTACAAACCATTTGATAAGGCTGGCTCATATGGAATTCAGGAGATGCCCGACGGATACATTAAAGCTTACTCGGGAAGTCTGGAAAATATCATCGGGCTGTGTCCTGAAGCTTTAGCTAATCTTATTTCGGAGGCTAAACGATGTATTAGATGGTGACTTTTAATTGATGTCGCGGATAAGCTGGATGTACAGGTTAAGGATTTAATTGATTTTTAGAAATGTTTTTATTTTAATGTTCTTGTTATGAATACTATTACTGAAAAAAGACCCCACATATGGCTTTCAACAGCTCATTTTATTAATGATATTTATACTGGAATGCTAAATCCTATTATGCCGTTTATTGCAGCAAAACTCGGAATTAGTATGGCAATAGCCACGGTTGTGCTTAGTGTGTCACATATTTGTTCTTCTCTTTTACAGCCTGTTTTCGGATTTTTTGCTGATAATATTTTAAAAAGAGTATTTATTTTCTGGGGGCTGATGTTTACTGCTGTATTTATATCTTTTGCTCCGAGCGTAAGTCATCTTTCGATTTTGATTTTGTTTGTAATTTTGGGCAGTTTAGGTTCAAGTCTTTTTCACCCGCAGGCTCTCGGGTTTTCTGTAAGATTTGCATCGGCTGACACCGGAAAAAGTATGGGAACATTTATTGCAATGGGAACATTCGGGTACTCCCTCGGTCCTGTTGTGTCTGCCTTTGTTACACAGTTTACCGGTCTTAATAATATGCCATATCTTTGTTTAATAGGAGTTATCTGGGCTTTGTTTATGTTTAAATTTGTTCCTAAAATTTCTGATAAAAAAGTCGAACGTACACATTCCGAATTTGTAAAAGCATTCAAAGACATCTTCTCAAATTACAGATTAAAATTATTAATCCTTATTTCAATATTAAAATCACTCATCACAACATCAACATCCATTCTTTTACCGTTTTTGTGGCGTGATATGGGTTATATGCCTTTTAAAATAGGGGCTGCTCTTTTTGCTTTTAGTTTCATGAGCGGAATCGGTTCGTTTGTAAGCAGGGATATTGAAAAACGTATCGGAGCCAAAAGGGTGTTTTATTTTTCTATGATATCAACTTTCCCTTTGATGATAATGTTTTCTTTAACTTACAAATCTTTTCCGATTATTTCATTTGTAATATTTGCAATTACGGGATTATGTACTGCAATGGCCATGCCTGTTACCATGGTTATGGCACAGAGTGAAATGCCTCAATACAAAAGTATAATCGGTGGATTTATTAACGGTTTTTCATGGGGTGTTATTGCAATTTTTATGTCTGCTCTCGGATTTATTGCTCAGGCCAAAGGTATTATTCCTGTATTGTTAGTAGTTGCTTTAATACCTGCTATTTCGGCGTTATTTATCCTTAAAAGACTATTTAGTACAAAATAATAATTTCAAAAAGCTCCACAATGATGTAGAACTCTTGGCATCAATAATTAATTCATGAATCAACAATTATGCCTGAAAATCTAATAGCCTTTTAGCTTCAGTTTCCTGACGTTTTTTTGCAGCTTTTTCCTGCAAATAAGATATCTTATATAATAGACTGCTTGATGCTAAATCCAACGATAATTTTTTATCCATATTATGAAGCATGTTGAGGTCATGTTCGCCGCCAAACGTATGCATATTAGCTGCTGTATTCATTAAAGCCGATGACGCATTCATCATATTTGATGTTGCATTGTACATGGTATTTATTGCATTAAAACGTGCGATTGATGATACTAACATACTAACCTCAAAACATGGATTTTCTACCTTTCTATCATAACCCGTTTTGAATAATTTTGCAATAGCTATTTAGAATTAATTATGCACATATTTAAATAAGTTTTATTCAAGCATTAAGTTTTGTAACAAAATAAACAAGTTATGAAATTTAAGCAAGAGTATATACTTTATATATACAAGAGAACATTAAATAAACAGATATTAAGAGAGAGTAAAAATTATCCGTTTAACAAAAGAGAGAGAAAATTATTCCTTATTCCTACCTTCCTAAAACAAAATTAAGCCCCTTAAAATTTAAGGGGCCTTCTTTTTGTTGTTTATATTTTAGATTGTTACTTAACTGAACCAATCTGGTGAATTTTAATAAAGTTTGTACCGCCAATCAGGATTTCAGGGATTGAACCGGTAAATATAACTGTATCACCTTCGCTTGCGTTCAAATTACGCATCATAAACTTATCAATCATTTTAATAGTTTGTTTATCGATATTACCGGTAAATTTCATTGTTATCGGAATGATACCTCTATAGAGTTTAAGAACTCTGCAGGTTTCAATATCAGGGCAGCAAGCAAAAATCGGCACACTCAATCTGCCTTCTGAAAGAAATTTTGCTGTACAGCCGGTTCTTGTCAAAGCAATAATAGCTTTTACATTCATTTTCTTTGTCATATCCGCAATAGACATACCGATGGACATTGCCTGACTGTCTTTTTCTTCTTCAATCATTTTTCGAGGGAATTTATTTTTTCTCATAAATGCAGAAGATTCAACAGTATCTGCAATTTTTTTCATCATTTGAACAGCTTCAACCGGATAAGCCCCTGCCGCTGTTTCACCTGATAACATGATAGCATCGGTACCGTCTAATACAGCATTTGCAACGTCAGAGGTTTCAGCACGTGTAGGGATTGGATTTTCAATCATGCTTTCGAGCATCTGTGTTGCTACAATAACAACTTTTCTTTTAATATTTGCTTTTCTTATAATAGTTTTTTGAACGATAGGTACTTTTTCAGTTGAAATTTCAATACCTAAATCGCCTCTTGCAACCATAATACCGTCAGAAACTTCAATGATTGCATCAATATTATCAACGGCCTGCGGTTTTTCAATTTTTGAAATTATGCTGATGTCTTCTCTGTTAAATTTTTTCAAAAGTTCTCTGAGTTTTACAACATCTTCCGCTTCTCTTACAAAAGAAAGACCAAGGTAATCAATTCCGTTTTTAGCAGCAAATTCAACGAATTTAATATCTCTTTCGGTTAAAACATCAATGCTGCCTGTTGAGCCCGGAATGTTTATACCTTTTCTGGGTTTTAAAAGTCCGTCTGTCAACACTCTTGCATAGATAACACTGTTTTCAACTTTTTCAACTTCCAGTTGAATTTTTCCGTCATCTATAAGAATTTTTTCACCCGGTGTAACATCATTTGCCATACCTTTGTAATCTACGGGAATAATATCTCCTTCTAATTCTTTCTGGTGCTTGAATTTCAGAATCTCTCCTTTTTTTAATTCAATAGGATTACCGATTTCACCAATTCTTATTTTCGGACCTTGCAAATCAAGCAGAACAGGAATGAGTCTTTGTTCCTCTTCTTCTATTTCTCTGATATAAGTCAGATTTTGTTTATGGAATTCTTCGGTTCCATGAGAAGAATTTAATCTGAACATTGTAACACCGGCGTCAAATAATTTTTTAATCATAGCTTTGGAACTTGTTGCCGGTCCAAGAGTAGCTACAATTTTTGTCATGGTATAACTATTCATACTAATCTCCTTAAGCTAGTTATATTAATAATAATCAAAACTTTCTTATAAAAGCTTTACAAAACTTATATTATAATATATACTATAAACAAAATTCAATTACTAGTATTTAGTAGAAGGATGAGGAAGTAGAAATGAACAAATTTTTAGTTGGGTTATTGGCATGCGGTCTGTTTGCAACAACGGTTATTCCGGCTTGTGCAGCAGATATTGCCGATGTAAGCTCAAATTATTGGGCTTCAAAAGAAATCAACGAAGTTGTAGATGACAACATCATGACTCTTTCTGACGGAAAATTTAATCCTGAAGGCAGTGTTGCCAGAGTTGATTTCGTTAGTGCTTTATTAAAATTGTTGTCTAACGACAACTTGAACGTAAACATCTCTAATATCTTCACTGATGTTAAATCAACTGATTCTTATTATGAAAATGTTTTACGTTCTCAACAGTTAGGTTTGGTTTACGGTTATCCTGACAGAACTTTCCAACCAAAGAGACTTATGACCAGATCTGAAACTCAATCTGTTATAAGCCACATTACAAAAGATATGGATGCAGATACTTCTGTTCTTAATCGTTTTGAAGATGCAGGTTCTATCCCGACCTGGGCAAGAACTCCTTATGCAAAAACTCTTAACTACGGAATTTATGTAAATTATCCGCAGCCAAATGAATTAAGACCAAATGATATTCTTTCAAGAGCTGAAGCTGCAGTTATTCTTGCAAGATTGAAAGATAAAATCGGTCTTGTTAAAACTCAGTATAAAGGCGGAGAATTACTTGCTATTGAACATTTGAACACTACAAGAAGAGCTCCTTCTGATGAAGTTGAAATTAAATCTGATTCAAATGTAATTAAAGAAGGTAATGTTATTCCTGTTGCTTTCTCTGAAAGATTTAAATCAGAAGATTCTGCTGCAGGAGATGCTGTTTCATTCGTAGCAAAAGAAGATATTACTACTGAAGAAGGGACAGTTTTATTCCCTGCTGGAACTAAATTCGATGCACAGGTTCTTGAAATTAAAGATCCTAAATGGTTCAATAAAAATGCAAGAGTTTATGCTCAGTTAAACGGTGCTGTTATGCCTTGCGGTCAGAAAGTTTCTTTAGATGCTAAACCGTTCTACAAAAACTATGAGTTAAAAGAAGGTCCTTGGATGACTGCCGGTAAATTAGCATTATATACTGTAGCCGGTGGTGCTGTTGGTACAGGTGCCGGTGTTGGTTTTGCATTTATTCCGGATCCTACTAAAATCGGTACAGGTATTGCAATCGGTACTCCTGTTGGTGCCGGTATCGGTCTTGCAACAGGTTTAATCACAAAAGGCCTGAATTATCATGCTAAAGAAGGCGAAGTTATTAATGTTATCTTGTTAAAAGATGCTTCAATTTCAAAAAGCAAACTGTAATTGAATTTTTAGTTTGAGCAGAAAACGGGATTGATTTTTATCATCCCGTTTTTTGTATCTTTTTATTAGCCTGAATTATTAATATATATTATCCATATGGTCATCGTTTTATTTTTGTAAGGACTTAAAATGATAGAGTACCAATTCTATAGGAGATATGTATGAAAAAGTATTTATTGTTTTTTGGTGTTTTAGGTTTTCTTATGATTCCGGCACAGGGTGCCTTTGCCTGGGATATATCTTATCTTAACCCTCTTCCGTATATTGGAATTGGGGAAAATAAAACCTCTTTCAGTTTAAACCCGTTTACAGGTTTTAAAAATTGTAATCCTTGTAAAAAAATTGATGAATGTGACCGTTGTGCTCATGTAAAAGTCGTTCCGACATGTCCAACCTGCCAGAAAGCTTTTAATAATGAACCTTGTCCTTGTATGCGTAACAGATATTAATTTACAGCTATTAATAAAAAGCACCATCCCGTATGAGGTGGTGCTTTTATTTGTTATCTGAATCAGAATTTCCTTCGGTTTTAGAGGCAAAATCCTCATCCAACTCATCATATTCCGCTTGTTTTGCCTTTATTGTGTAAAAGATTGCAAGAATTAAAAGCAACAGAATTGGTATCCCGAACGTAATACCAAGTATAAGTAATCCGGTTTCAGGATTATCTTTAATTTTTTCCACATGTGAACGCAGAGCATTAAATCCCCATAGCACAAGCATTAGAAATGATGTTATACAAAGTCTTTGTCTTCTTATTGCAGTTTTATAATCCATATTATCAATACTCTATATTTTTAAGTGCATTAAAGATTTTATCTGTAATCTGCTGAATGTATTCCTGTGAAACCATACCGTTTATAACAGCATCTGATATTTGATAAGCAGGTCTGATGAATTGCTGTGCCGTACGGTTTACATCCTGAAACTGCAAATCTGCGGCAGCACCGGTTTTGCCTCGAAGTGCAGCACGTCTGTACCAGCGGTCTTTAATAACTTCTAAAGGTGTATAAACATATACTTTTACGTCCATAATTTCTCTTAAACCTTCATTTAGAACGTACAAACCTTCATTTAAAATAACTTTTGCCGGTTTTTTAACATCACCGTCCGGATTTGATTCACAGGTAACAAAGTTGTATGCAGGAGAAACTATTGTTTTGCCTTTTTTTAATTCCATCAAATGGCTTTTCATTAAATCTAAATCAATAGCATTGGGTGTATCAAAGCTGAATCCGGTTTTAAATAATTCTTCATAGCTTCCTGCAGCTTTTAATTCTTTTGAGGTATCTTTGTAGTAATCATCGCATCTCACTACAGTATAAATACCTTCTTTTTTATCCTTTATGCAGGCTTTAATAGTATTATCAACAAAAACGGTTTTACCTGATGCACTCTCACCGGTAATACCGATTAAAAAAGTCTTTTTCTTTTCCTGAACAACTTTTCGTGCAATGTTTAAAATAAGATTATCTGAAGTTTTCAAGAACAGCGGCTGCTTTTCCTGCTTATCTTCTTCAAGAATTTTTTTTAATGATTCTACTATATTAGAAATGACTTCCATATCTGTTCTGCTGGAATAGTAGTCATAACTTGTTAAATGAAAACCTGCTGTCATTGCTTTCTAATTCCCCTATAAAAATCCTTTTTTTTATATTGTACTTTAAAGATTATTTATTTTCTAACTTATAATAAATTTTGTAACAAATTTCTTTAAAGTTTTAAAGTTTAAGCACCGGAAAACCGATTATAATTATGTGATAGTCAAACGGGAGTTATTTTATGAATCATGACGAATTATTCAGAGTAGCTTTTACGGAAGCAAGAGCCGAAGTAGTGCAGGAATTCAGAGAAGAATTGTCCTCAATGGAAGTAGCATTGGAATCATTTTTTAACAACGTACTAGAGTGCTGTAATATATCTTCAGAAGAATTACTAAAACGCTAAAAGAAACGGGACCTGTGATGTGCGGGTCCCGCTTTTGGTTAATTTAAGAGGATATTAGATTAATTTAAAGAATTCATTCTGTTCATCATTGTCATATACATAAAGTCATCATTAATTCCGCCCATTCCGCCATAGAGTGCCTGCTGCATTGCCATAAGCTGTTGCGGTGTCATTGTCGGCTGCATATAGGAGAATGGATTTGTTGAACCGGTATCAAATGTTCCGCCTGCCGGATTGTAACCCTGCATTGCTGCCTGCTGTTGCTGTTGTAGCTGTGCAAGTTGTTCCTGTTCTTCCTGTTTCTTTTCTGAATAACTTTTACCTGTGAATAAACTTGCGACTTTATCACCCAGCATATAACCGAGGATACCGCCTACAATCGGCCCGACTACCGGAATAGGAGCAAGTAATGCTGCACCTATTGCACCGCCTGCCATACCGGCACCAACTCTTGCACCGGATTTAACAACCTCTTTAAGACCTGCACCGATACCTTCTTCTTTTGTTGCTTTCCAAATATTCGGAATTTCAGATGCTACCATTAAAAGACCGCCTATTAAAGGCATACGTTTTGCAATCCCGCCGAAAGCACCTTTAATTCCGCCCCAAAATCCGCTTTTACCTGCTGATTTTGCAGCTTTTGAACCGAGTTTCCATCCGTTTTTAACTAACCTTGGCGTTGTTTTTATTTGATGCCACAAATTTTTGAAAAATCCGCCGTGTCTTGCTGATTGTGCAAGGTTATGTTTATAAGACGCCTTAACTCCGTCTTTAATGCCTGTGCCAACAGCACTAAAATAATTTTGACCGTTTGCTGCACGATTAGCAACACTCTGTTGAATTTTTTTGGTCATCGTGTCTGCACCTGTACCTAAAATAAGGTCTCCATATACACGACCGCCTTTTTTTACCCATTGCCAACCTTGATTGGCGATTGCTCCAATTCCCATAACTTTTCTACCTACCTTTTTTTAACTACCTTACTTATATAAAGTTTTTTTAGTTTAAAAAATTGCGAAATTT